>RGXB01000115.1 GCA_010029555.1 bacterium | reverse complement strand
AAAGAAATTGGGCTGCTTGGTTGAGACTATCGGTTGCCCCGCGCGTGTAAACAATTCCCCGAGTGTTAGTCGCCCCGATCCGCTTTCGGATCAACTCCTTAGTAATACTAAGCTCTTTTGTCGCCTCCTGGGCCCTCGGGTATAAAGAGCGATGCACCGTTGCATAACGGTTCCGATAGAAATCAGACTCCGCCTCGATCACAATTTCAGGCTTTAAAGAGGTTGCTGCCGAGTCCAAATAGACCCTTTCCCCCCCTTTAAGAAGGGTAAATTGCTCCCTTATTGCTAATTCGTGATCCATGAGCGCTTGCATCAAACCGAGCCTTCTAAAATCTTCGACAGTGCCCCTTTAATCTCCCCAAGGAATGAGTCGATAAGGATCTCTTTTGCCCTTTCTTCGCTAAACCCTCTGGAAAGGAGATAGAACTGATCCTCTTTTGAAGGCTTGGCAACGGTCGCACCATGCGAGGCTTTCACATCATCATGGAATACCTGGATTCCAGGTGAGGTTTTTGCTTGGGCATGATCAAAAACTACGTTGCTATTTTTTTGGAAGCTCTCGGTTTTATCCGCCCCTTTTGCGACATAAATAGAGCCCTCAAAACTGGAGCGGGCAGACTCCCTTACCACACCCTTAAATAACTGATTCGAGCGGGCAAGGGGAGCTTTATGCTCCACTAAAACACTCACACCAATCGTCTCTCGCTCACAAAGGTGCCATCCCCCCCTTAAGTCCACTTCAGCCCGTTCTCCTTCAATGGAGGCGGTCACCGTCTCAAGAAGTTTACCGACAGCCTCTACCCAACCCACATGAAGAACTCGAGCCCCTTTTTTTACTGTGTAGTGGGTCTTCAAGTCTACGACCCCTTTTTTTTCTACAATCGTAGCCCGCTGCAAAAAGGCCTGATCTTCTAAATAGGCTTTCAACTCAAACGATCCCTCTCTGCTGGGATGGAATACCCAGTTAAGTTGGGCCCCTTTTGAAAGATACACCTCATACTTTCCAGGCTCAGTAATTCTGACACTTTCACGAGAGGAAAAATTTTTAGGAACAAACAGAAAACCATCAATCTCTCTAGGCTCCCCTTCAAAAAAGAGGGGAAAAAGCTCTTTTGCCTCTTCAAGTGAGAAAATTTCTAGACCTTTAGGGAGATGCGAATGATTAACAAAAGCTTTCATAGCCCTCTGCCTCAAGAATTTTAGCCAAATCCTTATTTCCCGAACGGACGATTTTTCCATTCTGCATCACATGCACAACATCGGGTTGAATAAAATCTAAAAGCCTCTGGTAATGGGTAATCAAAATGATACTGCGGTCTTTAGATCGTAACCTTTCGATCGCCTGTCCTACAGCTTTCAAAGCATCGATATCCAGACCCGAGTCGGTTTCATCCAAGATAGCAAGACTAGGTTCAAAAAGTGCCATCTGCAAAATTTCACTTTTTTTCTTTTCTCCCCCTGAAAAATTAGCGTGTAAGTCTCGATCGATCAAGTGGGGTTGAAACTTTACCAGCTCCATTTTTTCCAGCAAAACGGCCTCAAAGTCTTGCAAAGAGAGCGGATCCAACCCTTTTTGTTTCCGATGGAGATTGTAGGATTCTTTTAAAAACTCTTTGGTGTTTAAGCCTGCTATTTCTAAAGGATATTGAAAACTTTTGAAGATCCCCTTCAGAGCTCTTTGATCCGGCTCCATATCGAGAAGATTTTCCTCTTTAAAAGAGACCGATCCACCCAAAATCTGATACGAGGGGTGACCGGCAAGCACGTTAGATAGACTGGATTTTCCGGCACCGTTAGGCCCCATGATCGCGTGCACCTCATTTGCCCCTACCCTTAAAGAAAGGCCGTTAAGGACTTTTTTGTCGTCTACAGAAACCTCTAAATTGTCGATGATTAACATTATCCTACGGATCCTTCTAACTTGATCATTAATAATTTTTTCGCTTCTTGTGCAAATTCCAGAGGCAACTCTTGCATCACCTCTTTACAAAATCCATTCACAACAAGACTTATAGCCTCTTCTTTGTTAAAACCACGCGACTGCAGATAAAAAAGGACCTCTTCGTTCATCCGGGACGTGCTAGCTTCGTGCTCTATTTCTGCTGTTGCATTCGTAGATTCGATCACAGGAAAGGTGTGGGCCGAACAGTTTGTATCAACAAGCATAGAATCGCACTGGGTGTAATTTCTTGCGTTGCTTGCCTTCGGTCCCACCATCACCAGACCACGATAGGTATTGGAGGAACTGTCCGCAGAAATCCCCTTAGAAATGATGGTAGATTTGGTGTTTTTCCCGATATGGATCATTTTTGTCCCCGTATCGGCCTGCATCTTTTTATTTGTGAGTGCTACAGAGTAGAATTCCCCTACCGAATAGTCTCCCAACAAAACGCAACTGGGATACTTCCAGGTGATGCTTGACCCCACTTCCACTTGTGTCCAGGAAATTTTCGCGTGGTCACCTAGGCATTTCCCCCTTTTTGTGACAAAATTGTACACGCCCCCTTTCCCCTCTTCATCCCCCGGGTACCAGTTCTGGACTGTAGAGTATTTAATCTCGGCATTTCTCATAGCGACAAGCTCGACGACAGCCGCGTGCAACTGCTTGGAGTCAAAAGAGGGCGCTGTGCAACCCTCAAGGTAACTCACATAAGAATCGTCTTCAGCTATGATTAAGGTGCGCTCGAATTGCCCTGTGTTCTCCTCGTTTATACGAAAATAGGTCGATAGCTCCATAGGAGATTTTACCCCTTTTGGGACGTAAACAAAGGAGCCGTCGCTAAAGACTGCCGAATTCAGGGCTGCAAAATAGTTATCCCCAATCGGAACCACAGTTCCCAGGTATTTTTCTACAAGCTCAGGATACTTCTGCACCGCTTCAGAGATAGAGCATAAGACCACTCCAGCGTCTTCTAGTTTTTTTTTGAATGTCGTAGCAATCGAGACAGAATCAAACACTAGATCTACAGCGACATTCGCCAGCCTGTGTTGCTCGTCTAAAGGGATCCCTAGCCGCTCATAAGTTTTACGAATTTCGGGATCAAGATCCTCAAGTGAAGAGAGGGAGGGCTTATTTTTAGGCTCTGCGTAGTAACTAATTTTTTGCAAATCAATCGCCGACTTATCATGAAAATAATCTAAACCAGTTTC
>RGXB01000114.1 GCA_010029555.1 bacterium | reverse complement strand
AGACTAACCATGTCCCCCTTGACTATACCCCCATATTGCCATCGCCATCATTTGATTGACTTGATGAAACTCTTGATTTGTGTAGCTGTGGGGGGCCTTTTTTGGCATATCCCCGAGCCGATCGGGGTAGATCCCAGGGGGATGAAAGTCTTTGGCGTATTTTTGTTTACTGTTCTTGCAGTGGTGTTAAAGCCTCTGCCATCAGGAGCTATCTGTATTTTTTCTCTAACTGTACTCCCTTTGCTAAATGTACTCTCCTTTGAAGAGACCTTCACAGGCTTTGCAAATCCTGTGGTTTGGCTCATCACTTCGGCTTTTTTTATCGCAAGGGGGTTTATCAAAACCGGTTTGGGTCTACGACTAGCCCATCTATTGATTCGGGCGATGGGAAAAAACAGTCTGGGAATAGCCTATGGTATGACGCTTACTGATCTATTGCTTGCACCCGCAATTCCAAGCGTCACAGCGAGGATTGGGGGGATTGTGTATCCAGTCGTTTTATCGATTGCAAAAGCTTTTGGAAGCGACCCAGATCATAGCCCAAGGAGGATAGGGGGATACCTGATCCAAACGATTTTTCAGTCTGGGACGGTTACCAGCGCGATGTTTCTTACAGCGATGGCGGGAAATCCGATGGTGCTGAATATGGTGAAGTCTTATGGTGTTTCCATTAGCTGGACCGATTGGGCGTTTGCTGCGGTTGTTCCCGGCCTTCTAAGTCTTCTGTGCATCCCATACGTATTGTATAAAATTTACCCACCTGAGTTAAAAGAAACCCCTGAGGCTCCTCAAAAATCCAGAGAAGAGCTTTTGGTTATGGGGAAACTGAAAGCTGATGAGCTTTGGATGCTAGGTGTTTTTTTGGTGCTAGTGTTTTTATGGTCGGTAGGAAGCTCGTGGCTATCAGCTACATTGACAGCACTTATTGGACTTGCTCTTCTTTTATTGTCGAGGGTGTTGAGTTGGGAGGATGTACTCAAAGAAAAAGGGGCCTGGGACACGCTTATTTGGTTTGCTACGCTGTTGACTTTAGCCGGATACATCACCAAATTCGGTCTGGCAGATTGGTTTGGTGGGGTGGTTAAAGGGCATTTTATTGGTGTTTCATGGGGATGGGGATTAATTGTTTTATCGATCATCTATTTTTATGCCCATTACTTTTTTGCAAGCAATTTGGCTCACATTGGCGCATTGCTGCTCCCTTTTTTCGTTGTAGCGGTTAATTTGGGGGCACCTGTCAATTTAACGGCTTTTACTTTTGGATTCATCAGCTCCCTTTTTGGGTCTCTAACCCACTTCGGATCGGGGCCGGCTCCTATCCTTTACGGGTCTAATTTTGTCCGCATAGGGGACTGGTGGAAGATAGGATTTCTATTGAGTTTAGTCAATATTTTGATTTGGGGTATTGTAGGGAGCTTATGGTGGAAATTGCTCGGGATTTTCTGATTCCCGACGAGGCTGAGTCTTTAAGTCAGTACTATGGTTTTAGCTATCTTGAAAGTCTTATCTACCATGAGAATGTAGATCGCGTATCCATACAAAAAAAAGGGGAAAATCGTCTAAAGGATCCCGCTTTTCGCTCCTTCAACCGCTGGAACTTGGCGCTTTTTAAACGTGAGCTCGCGGGGATTCGACAAAAAATGTCTGTTCGCTTGATTGATGAGTTAAAAGGGGCCGGTCTTTTTGCGAATAACACTCTTTTTGAAATGACTTGCATAGGGGAATATGTGGGTGTTGTCAAAAAAAGGGACAAAAAAAAGGATCGGGACAATAGCTACATTTTTGAATATGCCATAGATACATTGGATACAGGGTATGTGATTGATGCTGAAAAACAGGGAAATCACACAAGATTTATCAATCACAGCGACAATCCAAATCTTTTATCCAGGTGGCTTCTGATCGACAACCTCCCTAGAATCATTTTTTTCACAAATCGGCGTGTGGAAAAAGACGAGGAGCTTACGGTAGATTATGGACCTTACTATTGGGAATAAAAAACAACCTTGCTATTAGACACTAAATCTGTTAATTCCTAATTAGATTTTTTATAGATGTCCTTTTGGGGGTCAATGATGTCACAGCGTTTGCATGTTTATTCAAAAGAAGAACTTAAAAACGAGCCTTTTCTCCCTTTGGCTCGCCCTTTTGCACGTTCTCTCGACATGATGGAGAAGCTCAAAAAACAGGTGCGAAAGTACAAGGGGAAATGGAATTTGGAAAACCATCTTGCCGAGCGTTATAAAAAATACCTAGGAAAAAAACTCCCTCATGCTTTGGAAATCAAGTGGGTAAACGCAAAAATTGGTAATGGTGTTTTTGCTAAAGAGGCGATCAAAAAAGGGGCCTTTTTGTGCGAGTATGTGGGTTTAATCACCGATGAAAAGCAGCTCGATCCTGAAAACAGGTATGTATTTAACCTTACAGTCGGGGATGATGAAACGGGTTTTGTCCTAGATGCTCGGTTTAGCGGAAATGTAGCGCGCACAATCAATCATGCGGATGACCCGAACGGCGAAGCGATCACCATTTTTGTCGATGGAATCCCAAGAGTGGTTTATGTCGCAAGAAGAGACATCAAAATAGGCGAGGAGATTTGTGTCGACTACGGCGAGGAGTATTGGAGTTCCTGGAAGGAGCAAAAGCAGTAAAGCAAGTCAGATTGCAATCTGTTTGCCTAATTCTGTAAGACGCAAACAACGCCTCTTATCTAACTGCCCCCACTCGATCAGACCCGATTCAAAAAGGGTAGAAAGGTGCTCATGAGTGAGCTTCACTTCATCTTGAATTTCGTAAGTGAACCCCTCTTTTCCCCTGCTTAAAACAGGTTTACCGGACGAGATAAAGGCGATCACCTCGTCTACCAAGACCCAACCCTTGTCAATAATCGCTGAAAGACCCTTTTCAGACTGTTTTGCATTTTGGTTTTTTTGCATCCAGAGCACTTTATATAAGGAAAGGGCCTGTTTTTCGATGGAGTAGAGAAGCCACGGTTCGGCTTGGGCATGTAAGGTGACGTAACCGTCCACAATTTTTAGCAATTCGAGCTCAATCCCTCTTTGCAAAATATTCTCCAGATAGGAGGTGGAACAGGGGAGGGTAGCCTCCAGCTTTTCCAGATTTTTTGAGTCAAACTTAAGAGATCCCTCATTAGAGAGGACTTTGAGCGGATAAAGTTTT
>RGXB01000113.1 GCA_010029555.1 bacterium | reverse complement strand
TCATATAGAAAAGGAAATCTTGGTAGATGCTGTTGCGTATGTTACGCACGAGCCTTGCTTGATGTGCCTGATGGCTCTTGTGGAAAGTGGGGTTAAAAAAATTGTTTACGGAACATTCGAACCCAGATGGGGATGTTTGGGGAGTGTGGTGGATTTACAAAAAGAACTTTCTATTGAGGTTACCAGATTTGTCTTACAAGAGGAGTGTAAAGAGATTATTCAAAGTTTTTTTAAGCAAAGGCGTAATAAATGAGCCCGATTGAGGAATTCTTTTCCCTCTATTTTCATGAAAAAGAGAACCATGTCTGGGTTTTGACTAAGGAGAAGACATTTCGCTCTTTTTCGGGAAAAAACGGGGTTTTTTCAGCGGTGTGTTTTATGAATAAAGAGCTTAAAAATTTTCGTCTAAACGGCGTCACCCTTTTTTGCGTCTTAGAACCCACCTTAAAAGAGATGGGTTTATTGCTTTTGTCTCGAGTGGATAAAGTAATTTTTTTAAAAAAAACACATCTACAGGACCTAAGCTTTTTAGATAGGTTTTTAGTCCACAAATTGGAAAGGGAGCACTATGCAGGCAAGTGAGCTTATTTTTGAGATAGAAAAGGCCATCTCTTATCAAAAAGAAAAACTGTTGTTGATCGGCCAAAAAAAGGTGCAACCGTTTACTGAAGAGGAGCTCAACCAGCCCTTCGACTGGCCTGCTCTGGCAAAAGATGAGGAATTTCTCTATGAAGAAGGGGTGTATCACGGCCAGTTAGGGATGCTCAGTTTAGTGCGCAGCCTACTTAAAGAGGCCCCCGTAGGTTAGGCCATACCTTTTTTTGTAAAAAGGCTTAAAAGAGCAATCTTTTAAAGTACGGCGCTAGGTGGCTGCTATAGTGATCCCACAATTCTTTCAAGGCCAATCCTACAAAAACCTGGCGCTAGATGGCTGCTATAGTGATCCCACAATCGTTTTAAGGGCAATCATTTAAACCTGGCGCTAGGTAGATACCAAGGCATTACATAATCCTGTGGGTCGCTATTTTAGAATCTGGCGCCCCGTTTTAAAATCGACAATCACACATTTTTGGCGAGCTTTGAAAAATTCGAAAAAGCGAAAGAGCCTTTTTTCGAGAAACTTAAGGCCGGTAAAGGGGGAGTGCCTTTTGAGCGTTTTCAACCCGTAGAGGTAGCCGAACAGAACGCCGGTTGCCGTAGCGATCAGGGTGGTATATTGTCCCGATTCAATGGAGAAGAAGAGCGAGAGTGCAAGACCCAGCCATATAAAGTTGCGTGCGCGGATGGGAAAGATAAAGAACAAAAGCTCTAAATCGGGCAATACAAATAGACTATAGCTGATCAGGGCATAAAATAGGGGCTGGGGTCCAAAGTAAATAAAATTTTGTCCTGTAGCCAAAAAGATTCCAAATAGGACTAAAAAGGGGGCTAAACAAGATCCCAGGTAGAACTTTAAAAGATTTCTTGGGCCTTCAACCTCTAGAAAAAAGTTGGCCAGTCGCGCCACGAATACCATAAAAAGGGGGGCCAAAAGGGCAAGGGCGTCCATGCGGATATCGAACGAAAAAAGGAGAGGATAAGTAAATATTTGAAATAATTTCCACTCTTTGATCCCAAAGCTGGATAGGGACAACCACTCCAGAATAGGGGCGTGTATTTGGAAGGCGCGAAGCAGAGTCGGCAAAAGGCTTACGATCACGGAAGCTATAAGAATTCTTTGGATGTACTTATGCATATTACCTTATGAAAAGTTCCCTGGAAGATTTAAGACCTTTAGTTTACCGAAAATACTTGTTTTTATCCACATCGATTGAGTAATATAAAAGCCTTTTAGAACAAAAAAGGGCACTCATGAAAGAAGGTAAGCACCCAGAATACCGTGCGGTTCTATTTGAGGATCAGACGACAGGGGACAAGTTTGTGGTTAATTCCACACGAAAAACAAATTTGACAGGTAGCCACGAGGGGAAAGAGTATCCTATGGTGAAGCTGGCTGTTAGCTCCCACTCCCACAGTTTTTATCTTGGGGACAAAGGGCAAAAAGGCTCGCAATACGGTAGAGCTGCGCAGTTCTTGAAAAAGTACGGCAAAAAAGGGGCATAAACTCCCTTAACCTATGGGTCTGCAAGAAAAAATACGTCAGCGTCTAGATCGCTTAGAAGAAGTAGAAGCGCTTCTTTCCACTGAGCAAGTGGCAAGAAACGTGAAAGAGTTTAAAAAACTCTCCTCCGAACATGCGAGACTGTCGCAGCTCAAGCAGACCCAAGACACCCTTATCTCATCTCAAAAAGGAATTCAAGAGAGCAAAGAGCTCCTTGAAATCGAAAACGATCCCGAGATGAAGGAGATGCTCAAAGACGAGATCAGCCGTTTGGAGATCTCTATCCCTGTTTTAGAAAAAGAGCTCGTGCAGCTTTTGGTTCCACCCGACCCGGATGACCATCGTAATGTGATTTTAGAGCTTCGCGCCGGTACCGGTGGTGAAGAGGCGGCCCTTTTTGTGGCCGATTGCGTGCGCATGTATCGGATGTACGCTGATACAAAAGGCTGGAGCTTTCAAACCATGTCCCTTTCCGAGGCTGATATGGGTGGTCTTAAAGAGGCCATTTTTTCTGTAAAAGGGGAAAACGTTTTCAAATTTATGAAATTCGAGGCGGGCACCCATCGTGTCCAAAGAGTCCCAAAGACCGAAGCGCAAGGGCGCATCCATACCTCCACCATTACTGTGGCGATCATGCCCGAGCCCGACGAGGAGGAGGAGATCGATATCAATGAAAAAGACCTGCAAATCGATACTTACCGTTCTTCGGGAGCCGGTGGTCAGCACGTAAATACCACCGATTCTGCTGTGCGCATAACACACGTTCCGTCGGGAATGGTGGTCTATTGCCAGGAGGAGCGTTCGCAAATTAAAAACCGAGCGAAAGCGATGACTCTTTTAAAGGCGCGCATGTTGGATAAACAGCGCCAGGAGAGAGAGAGCGAAAGGGCTAAATTAAGGCTTGATCAAGTGGGTTCTGCAGAGCGTTCAGAGCGCATACGCACATACAATTTTCCTCAAAACAGGCTCACCGATCATCGTGTCAATTTTACCTCTTACAATCTCGATAGAGTGATGGATGGCTATCTTAATGAGGTGACGGATGCTCTACTTTCCGATGAAGCCACGCGCGCTTTGAGCGAAGCTTTATAGTAACGCCTCCAACCCCTTTTTTTTATCGACTCTGTAACCGAA
>RGXB01000112.1 GCA_010029555.1 bacterium | reverse complement strand
CACCACTTGAAGGCCGGCCTCGATAAGGACGGCAAACGGAGGTTTCTCTGGATATACACTACCTGACGGGGAGTACGCTTTTTTCCCACCTGGAGAGGGTGTAAAAACTTTTTCGATTACCCTTTCTAAAAATCTTACACTCTATCCGTATCTGCAAGATCGTATTTTCGTTTTTATCGCTTTTTTATTATTTATCTGGGGATTTCGGGAAAAATTCGAAAAAAACTACAGGATGAGACCAAGAAGAGATTGAACAAAAAGAGATTCAAGGGTAAATTCTTGAAAAAGGCCGAATTTTTCGGCTGAGTTTAGTATTTCGTTGTAAGAAGGTGACATCTTGCGAGACCAAAGCTCGATTGTAAAACAGGTCGGTTCAAGACCACAAACAACAATTCTAAACGTATTTGAGCTCACTGGCGTGGCCCTTTTTACGGGAAAAATTGTCCGGTGCAGATTTTTACCTGCCCTCCCAGACACGGGAATCATTTTCAGACGTGTGGATTTATTAGACAAACCCTGCATCAAAGCAAGGGCCTCCTCTGTAGTCTCCACCCCCAGATGCACAGTAATTGGGGAAAACGGGATCACTGTGCAGTTGGTAGAACATCTACTTTCGGCTATTTACGGTATAGGAATTGACAATCTTATTGTCGAGATAGATGGGCCGGAAGTCCCGATTTTTGACGGTAGCTCTCAACAGTTTGTACGCTCCTTTATTGAGGCAAAAACGGTCTCTCTAGCAGCCCAAAAGCCCATATTCAAAATTTTGGAACCGATTGAGGTTGTCTCTAATGGGACAACTGTGCGCGCTACACCGTGTGAGGATTTAACTTTTTCCTATCTTTTACACTATGATGCTACGGGAGTACTTGAGCATCAGGAGTACCTGATCAGATTCAATCAGGAGAGATACACTAAGCAGGTCTGTGGTTGTCGTACTTTCAGTAGCTATGACGAGATCCAACCCTTATTGGAGAAAGGTTTCATCAAAGGGGGGAGCCTGGAGAACGGGATTATCGTCAAAGAGGGCAGAGTGATCAACGAGGGTGGGTTGAGATTTTCCAACGAGATGGCCCGTCATAAGGCTCTGGATATGATTGGTGATTTATGTCTTATAGGGTACGACGTAATAGCCCACTACCATGGTGATAAATCGGGTCACACACAAACAACGAAACTGGCACAACTGATAGAAGAAAAAGTTTTAGAATGGGTACATCAAACTCCACAATTAGTTCAGGAGTGGGCACACACGCAATAGATATTGATGAGATCATCCGTATTTTGCCCCACTCCTATCCTTTTTTACTCGTAGATCGTATTTTGGATATTGATCTCGAAAACAATCGCATCATAGGTCAAAAAAATGTGACGATCAATGAGCAGTTTTTTACTGGACACTTCCCCAGCAAGCCGATCATGCCAGGAGTACTCATCATTGAGGCGATGGCTCAGGTAGGTGGTATTTTGATGCACAAAAAGGGGATAAAGGGGTTGAAAGTGCTGATGAGTGTCTATGATGCCCGTTTTCGGCGCCCCGTCACGCCAGGCGATGTGTTGATGATTGAGGTGCAAGCTACATTTTTGTCTCAAAGGGGGGGGAAGTGTGAAGCTAAGGCTTTTGTGAATAACGAAGTAGTTGTCGATGCAGGGATTAGCTTTGGCATCCATCCCGAATTTCGGACGCAATCACATAAAGATAACCACATTTAAAAAGGGCTATAATGGCAACCATTCATCCAACAGCCGTCGTTCACCCAGACGCAAAGATTGCAGAGGGGGTAGAAATTGGCCCGTACTCTATTGTTGGCCCAGATGTCCACCTTAAAGAGGGTGTTGTCCTTCGATCTCACGTGGTCGTGGAGGGGCACACAACTATTGGTCAGGGGACAGTAGTTTTTCAATTTGCCAGCATCGGCGCCAAACCCCAGGATCTCAAATATAGAGGGGAAAAAACCTTTGTTTTCATAGGAAAGAATTGTGAAATAAGGGAATGCGTTACTGTAAATAGCTCTTGCGGCGAGGGGACTGCTGTGCGTATCGGAGACAACTGCCTTTTGATGGCGTATGTTCACGTCGCTCACAACTGCACACTGGGAAATAATGTTATTTTATCCAACAACGTCTCTTTGGCAGGTCATGTAGACGTGGGGAATTATGCTATTGTTGGTGGATTCACTCCTGTACATCAATTTACCCGCATTGGTGCTCACGCGATGTGTGGAGGCATGTCGAGGCTCGATGGGGATTTAGGCCCATTCCTGATTGGGGGTGGTTCCGACTTCAAAGTTGGCGGTATTAACCTGGTGGGGTTAAGACGCAGGGAGTTTGACCTGGAAAGAACAGTCAAACTAGGAAAGCTTTTTAAGTGGATCTACCGCACAGACCTCTCCTTGGAAGCTGCAATTCAGAATATCACTAAAGAATTTTCTCTAGAGGATGAGGATGTAAGACTGTGGGTAGAATTTTTTTCCGCTCAAACTAAGCGGGGGTACGCTGGGTATAAACGTGCAGCACAACTAGAGCCAGCGCCCTGCTAGATTCGACAAACCCTTTTTTAAGGTAAGATTCTATCTTGCTCCTATATCTGCACATAATTTACCCTAAATGGGTATGTTTAAAATCGTATTATTTGCCACTGCTGATATCGCACTGCCCACATTGGAATATGTTCATAAACACCACGACCTAGTCGCTGTAGTTACCATGCCCGACAAACCTAGAGAAAGAGGGGGCAGCTTAACGATGACTGCAGTAAAAAAACGGGCTTTGGAGTTGGGGGTTCATGTCTACGATCCGGTAAGCCCAAAAGAAGATAGCTTTGTTGCAGCGATGCAGTCATTGAACCCCGATCTTTTTGTGGTTTTCGCGTATGGGCACATCTTGCGAAAAAACCTACTGGACATTCCTAAGCTTGGACCAATCAATCTTCACACCTCCATTCTCCCCTACTACAGGGGAGCTGCCCCAATCGAACGGGCTATTTTAGCAGGAGAGACAGAAACAGGTATCAGTGTGATGAAAATGGATATCGGGATGGACACCGGACCGGTCTATCTTATAAAAAAAATCCCGATTCATCCGGATATGGATGCCGCCGCCTTAAAAGAAAATCTTGCAACTCTCTCCAAAGAGGCGCTTGACGAGGTCCTCAAACAAATCGCATCGCACACAGCACATCTAAACGAGCAAGAGCATTCACTTGCAACCTATGCTCCAAAAATTTCAAAGGAGGAGCTA
>RGXB01000111.1 GCA_010029555.1 bacterium | reverse complement strand
CGACTAACGTGGGGGATGAGGGGGGATTTGCCCCAAATATCCAGTCTACAAAAGAGGCTCTGGAGATGATTGTAGAGTCGATTGAAAATGCAGGCTACCGCCCGGGCATAGACATTATGATCGGTCTTGATGTCGCCGCAAATGAGATAGAGCATACCGATAATCTGATCGACCAGTACGTAGAGCTTGTCGAGAGATACCCTATAATCAGCATTGAGGATGGCTGTAAAGAGGATGATTTTGACGGCTGGCATGAGTTAAATAGTCGGCTTGGATCACAAGTACAGCTCATCGGAGACGATCTTTTTGTGACCAATAAAAAACGGCTTGAATTTGGGATCAAACGGGATTTGGCAAACAGTATTTTGATTAAACCTAATCAGGTAGGTACTCTTACAGAAACGATTGAAACAGTGAAACTGGCGCAGGAAAACGGATTCAAAGTAATGTTTTCGCACCGTTCGGGCGAGACTGAAGACACCTTCATTTCCGATCTGTGTGTAGCCTTAAGTGTCGATCAAATCAAATCGGGTGCGCCCGCGAGAGGCGAGCGCGTCGCTAAATATAATCAGCTTCTAAGAATCGAAGAGCAGCTGAATTAACCTTTTCCATAGGGGAAGAAAGTCCAAAAGATTATTTTGGAACAATCCCCTTGTCTCCTGAGTGCCAGTCGGCCGGACAAACTTCTCCATGGGACTTATGATACTGGATTGCGTCCACAAGCCTTAGCACCTCGTTGACACCACGACCAATACCCAGATTATTGATCGACATATGTTCCACAAGCCCATCTGTGTCAATAATAAATGTACCTCTTAAAGAGATACCCTTGTCAATAAGGGTGCCATAGTTCAAACAAATCGTTTTTGTAATATCGCTCACGATAGGGAAAGAGACCCTCTTGATCTCATGATTCCACCAAGCCCTGTGGGTGTAGACACTATCCGTAGATATCGCCATCACCTCGCAATTTCTCTTGTGAAATTCGGCTATTTTTTCTTCAAAAGCGAGGAGTTCGGTAGGGCAAACAAAGGTAAAGTCCATGGGATAAAATAGGAGGACCACAAATTTTCCTTTGTAATCTTTTAACTGGACATCAATAATCTCCCCCTTTTTGACAGCTTGCGCAACAAAATTTGGCGCTTGGTAACCAATCAAAGTGGTCATAATTCTTCTCCTATAGTTGTTTTTGGCCCGTGTCCTGGATAAACGATCGTTTCAGGAGGCAGTTTTTTTAGTTTTTCCAGCGAACCTGCCATTTTTTCGGGCACCGCTGTAGGTAGATCCAACCTCCCAATCCCCCCTTTAAAAAGGGTATCTCCAGTTATTAGAACATTCTCCTTTTCAAAATAAAATGATACCGATCCGGGAGAGTGGCCGGGGGTCTCCAATACCACCCCTTCCACCTCACCAAAAAGGATCTTATCCCCCTCCTGAAAAAATTGCGGATCACTTACCGCCTCAATTGTTTTAAAAGAGCGCAAACCATCCGAACCGGGTGCAATCACGTTTTTTTTGTCTAATGGATGGACATATAAGGGGATACCAAGATTGCAAAACTTCGCCATGTCCACAATATGGTCGTAATGAGAGTGTGTTAGAAGAATTTTTTGGATCTTGTAGGATTTTTCCTGAATCAGTGAGCTAAAAACCCGAAAACTGTAAAAGGAGGGGTCGATCAAAACAGCTTCATGAGTTTTTGAACAGACTAATAAAATTGTTCTCGTCTCAATCGGACCTAGGATTTTGTCGATTATAAGCATAAAATGCACTGGTAGGGATTCGAACCCCAGACCTCATGGTTCGTAGCCATGCGCTCTATCCAACTGAGCTACCAGTGCGTAAAGTGAGTAAAGTATTCCAAAATAATTTATTTGAAGTGGCGACTTAGAGCGGAGGCAAGCTTAAGCATATGCACAGGCTGGCTCCCGAGGATCGGCTCTAACACTTTATCTGGTACAATCATTTTTTTATTTTGAGGATCCTGCAAATTGTGGTCTTTAATGTAAGCCCAAATTCGTTTTGTAACCTCTCCGCGAGTCAGCCCATCCTCTTTTGTCAGGGCAAGCAGCTCTTTGGAAAGCTTCTGCTTTCCCCTAGCCCCACCTGAGGATTTGGGCGCCGCCTTCGTGCGCGGATGGTCTTTATAATTCTCTTGAATCTCCTCAACGGAATTTCCTATCACATCACACTCGGGGTAAGTAGAGCAGGAAAAGAATGGTTTGCCATAACGCGAAACTCTCTGCTTGAGTTTGCCGCTACACCCTTTCGCGGGACATTTTGCCCCCGTATCAACCCCTTCAGTACCCTTTTTGGGGATATTGATGATTGTTTTGCAATCGGGATAGCCACTGCATCCCAAAAATATCCCAAATCGCCCTTTACGGATGGACATTTTTTTTCCACAGTTAGGGCAATCCTGATCCCAGTTAAAAGAGGGGTCGTATTCCTCTTTGTGGATCACAAGCTCTTCCAGAGCCGTGGTATATTTACAATCGGGATAACCGCTGCAACCTAAAAAGTACTTATTTCTTGCCCAAATTTTTTGGAGCTGTTTTCCACATTCGGGACAGATTTTATCTGTGAGCTCTTTGGGAACGTGAGCCTCTTTCTCGGCCACCTCTACGATCGGCAAGAAAACATCCCAGAACTCTTTCAAAAACCGTTTATAATCGAGCTTACCCTCTGCTATTGCATCTAAGTCCTCTTCCATGTGTGCGGTGAAGCCCACATCGATGATTTGGGTAAAATTATCGCTCAACATACGCGAAATGATCCGTCCGAGCTCCGTAGGTCTCAGAGTTGCTTTCTCTTTTGTTGTATAATCGCGAGACTGGATTTTATTCATGATTGCAGCATAGGTAGAAGGGCGCCCGATCCCCTGCTTTGCGAGGTAAAAGACAGCGTGCGAGTCCTCTTCGGAAAAGAGAGCTACAAGCACCTCAGTCGGTGTAATGACATCTTTTTGAGTCGCGCGAACATGCATGATTGCACGCTGGAGGACCCGCTGCACCGCTGGTGTCTGCGCAGGCTCTACCGCAGGAACCTTCGAGTTTTTAACAGGGATAACCTCAACGTGCTTGTCGAAGAAGTTCTCTAAGTCCTTTCGCAGCAACGAGAGATCCGCGCCCACGTGATTGAGGATCTCCATGACCTGTTCATCATAGGAGAGCGCGTAGAGAAGGTGCTCTAGGCAAAAGAAGGCGTGGCGACGTGAAGATGCCTCTCGGAAAGCCGCTTCTAGGGTGAGCCCTAATTCTGTACTAAACA
>RGXB01000012.1 GCA_010029555.1 bacterium | reverse complement strand
TTTACCGATCATTACCCCATAGTCTAAACCTAGATTTTGATCTTTTTAAAGAGGTCATTCACACGCTTCTTAAAAAACCAAGTTAGCTTCCATTAGAAGTTTTCCCTGGACTAAGGGGGGCTACAAGGGGGTAAAAGGCTGAGTAACCCAATCCCCTTTAATTACAAAAAGGATACGATAAAGGGCCGCATCGCATTAAAAAAGTTTAACGCTGTTTTGAGAATTAAAAATGCATTCTAAGATCGGGCTTAAGCAAAACAAAGCTCTTCATGATTTGCTTCAATCTCATCTAGAATAGAGTTTATTATTGATCTAGCCTCAGCATGGATAAGCTGTTCTTCTTCCCTTTTAGCAATCTCCTTTAAAAGAGAGTTTATTATTGATCTAGCCTCTTCTTCTAAAGGCTGCTCTTCCTTAGGTTCAGCCTTAACTAAAGGTAGCTGAGCTTTTTCCTGGCAAGCGGCTTTTTTCTTTCTTTCCAACCAACCCAGAATATGGGGAACTGTTGCGGCAACAACCGCAGCGGCGCCTATCGCTATGGGTACTGCACCAAAGGTGAAAACCGTTGAGGCAACAATTGAGGCAACAGCCAAAATAATCTGCGCTATGTAAGCGACTTTGAGCGCGGTGGACATCTGTTTTGGGTTACTAAGCTGTTTAACAATAAGTTTACCGTCCATCAAGAATAACGAGACAGCGTTTGCGGCCAGAGAAAGTCCGATTCCTAATGGTTTGATTATAGGTATCACCAGTTGAACTATGTTGATTGCATCCGAAAAAAGAAATGCGACCACCCCGAGGGCACAATCTGTAAAGTTTGATCCAATTTTTTGTTGTATTTCCGATGGTTCAATTTCTTTTCGTTCGTAAATTCTAACCGCTAGATCGCGATCCCCTAAGGCGCGCCCTAATCTATCAATTTGCCCGTCCTTGATCTCATCATTAGTGTCCTTAAAAAATTCCTCATGTATCTTGTCGATATTCCCATCGAGCCTCTTGAGTTTGTGCATATCGTACAGTTTAACACCAAACGCCACTGTCCCAGACATAAAAGAAACAGTGCCTAGAATAGATGAGCATCTAGAAAGAACTTCCCCACTTCTAGTTAGAATTGTCGAGGCGATGCTTGTAGCTACAGAGGCGACTCTTGCGACAAAACGGCCTAGCTGAGCTGAAAATTCTCTAACCCCTTGTGCATCTTTATTTTTTCTAGCTCTATGGCAATTCATTGAGTGAAAAGCAGTCCCAATAATACCGTACAATCCGCCGATGGAAGCGGTAGTGTAGACTCCTGCTTCCGCTTGAAGTGGAGCCTCCTGCGTGACTAATTTTTGGCTTAAAGAGGCTATGGCGACGGTTTCCCCTTGAGAGGACATCGGTGTCACAATAGAACCAAAAAGAGGGCGTAAAAACTCAAAAGTGCGACCGGTCTTGGGAACAGATGGAATTGTAACAGGTTGACCTGTATTTTTTTGGCTATTATCGTTTACTGGCATTTTCCCCCCTAAGAGGAAACCACTTCCCCTATCTATTTATCATTATATTATATACTTATAATAACATTTTTTTTGATTGCTTGCAAAAAACGCATCTAATTGATAATCAATAAGGTAAAATTTGATTGGCATCCCAATGCCCTAAAAAATAGGCTCTTACAGATTTTTTTGTCTTTCGAGAAAAAAATCCCAATTAAAACAGATTTTTATGCTTGAGCCACGATTTACCTATAACATTGATTTTAAGTTACTAAGATGATTTGCACACGGCTATTTGGCATTGGATCCTTTAATGAACGCATTAATTTTCTGGATGATAGGTTCTTTCATTTTGCGATATTGGTCTCCGTTTTGATTTGCTATTTCTGATGCCTGTTTTTTGACATTGGCGTATTCTTCCATGGCTTCCGGATGGGTTCTCAGATAATCTCTAAATCCAGTCAGTTCTTCCCATTCTTTGCTTTCAGGATAAGTTAGATGGATGTGGTATCTCCTACTATTTTCTTCCGGGTCAGGCAGATAGGCGATGAAATAAAAGCGGTCCGGCGTACTGAAAGAAGGGCGGAATTCGTAGTTGAGTTCTTGCAGCTTGTTTTTTGCTTCTTCCATGCAGTCTTTCTCAACTGCAATCGCAATATCGATAATCCCTTTTCCACCAAGACCGGGAACGGCCGTACTTCCTATGTGCTGAATATCAAGACACTTGTGAGCTAAAGGGCCTAAAAGCCTTGCTTTTTCCCTATTAAACAACTCGGGAAATTTCTTATTGTAGGGGATATAAACGTATTTATTCATCAAATTGTTTTGGACATAAAAATTGCAACAGCACCGTTGTAATATCCCTTCCTAGAAAAATCTATCTTGTAACCTAGTTTTTGATAAAAAGCGGGAGCTTGAAAACTCATAGTTGTTACAGAAGCAAGTGTACAACCATGTTTCTTACCCAACTCATGGACAGCTTCCATAAGTTTTTTGCCTAACCCACTATCTCTATGGGAAGGATCAACTTTAAAGTTGGTCGGTATAAATCGATCCATAGACTATTGATCCGTTACATCCAGCTACAATCCTGCGTTCTTTGCCACGTACAAAGATAGCAAAGGGATAGGCAGAGCCTTGGTTGACCGATTCCAAATTAATTTTTTGCGTTAAAAAATCTATATCGGCAGAAGAAGGGCTTAACGTACCCTCAAATTCAAGTTCTTCGTGATTCACTTTAAAGTCTCAAGGGCTCGTTTTCTATATTTATGCAAGGCCTCCATGGCCCCCGCCATTAGGGGTAGCTCGTCGATCTCTTTTTTTGTGGCCCATAGATAATTTTCATGTTCGCTTGAAAGGCGCACAGTTGGTTTTGCACTGAAAGATAAGTGGAAAAGATGATAGACATACTCCATCTTTGGCTTTCGGATGTAGAGAGGTCCCAAGGGACATAAATCATCCTCTTCAACTGTTATACCTGTCTCTTCAAACAATTCTCGCCTGGCCCCCTGCCTCGGGCTTTCCCCCTTTTCCAATTTACCGGCAGGAACTCCCCATTTTCCAGGCTCCGATTTAAAGGAGGCGCATTCTAAAAGAAGCAAACAGCCCTCCATCTCTAAATAGCAAGCTGCAATCTCTACAACAGGTTGGAATCCCATCGGTCTGGATTCAAAGACAATAGTTTCCATAGATTTATAAAAAATACACAAACTATGTTGCTCCAAACCTATCTATTCTAGCAAGTTTTTTAAAAGTAGCCCCCCCTATTAAAGAAATCGCCCGGGGCATTTCCAAGCTGCCTGTGCGGCAGTGAGCCACCAGTTTTCAAAAAAACTTTATTATAAAAATTGATTTATGAATTGGAGGATATAGTTAAAAAGCTTGAGAAAGAAAAAGGCTCCTTTACAGAGGGTAACCGTATAACTATCTCATGTTTAAAAAGTTCTATTGATAGCTTGTTTTCCTAGAAAAAATTCTACAGAAAGCCTGTGCGCAAAATCAATTAAACCATATAATATATTATAATTTTATGGGTTTTAATGGGTTTTTTTAAACATTTTATTTTTAAAATTTTTTTGATTAGCAGCGTGGGTAGCAGCGTGGGGGGGCCATTATTCCCCATTACGGATTATTCTGATCAAGTAACTTCTTACGCTTGGGTGCAAGATTCTAATCATCAATGGATACTTAAGGCAAAGTTTGGAAAAGCGGACCTAGACACGTACTATGATAAAGGCCCTTCATCTGAAGGATTAGGGATAAGTGTTGAAAATCGACCCACAAAACAAGTATTCGTATATTACCCTGCAGGTCGTTCTTACTCCGGACAGACTTATGTATCTTATGATTGTCAATTTGAACAACCTATTTGGTATTCTGATATAACTTCGTCGTTTAATTCTACGAAAGGGAAGATGTGGCATTTCTTTTACAAGGATATGTCTATACCAAAAATGGAGCACTATGATGAAACTGATCCGCATTTTCTTTATACCGGTTATGCCCATACTTTTATTGAAGAAAGTCTATGGTATAAAAAAGGACCAGATAATAAAGAAACTTTATTAGATTCTGACTTTTATATTTGTTATCTCCTTTCTGAGGCTGCACCAAATAAATCATTTTGGGGTCGACTCAAATATCAAATATCCAAATTTTTTAAGTTCTCTGAAACGGATTATGAAATAGCCTTGAAAGAAGAAGCAAAAAAGAAACACGAGGAATACTTAAAGGAAAAAGAAGAATGTGAAAAATACGCAAAGTTAGAGGAAGAATACAATAAACAAGTCTTAACCGGTGAAAAACTTGAAAGTTACTTAAAAGAGCTTGAGATAGAAAAAAAATCTAGTATGAAACGTGTATATCTTGAATCAGAGCTCGTGGAGCTCAGAAAAAAATATGGTTCAGATAAACAGGCAACATCTAAATCACCCTCCATAGGTCAAGGCTCTGCTTTTGATGCGGATGGAGATAAAAAATAGTTTCCTTCTCCCTCACCGTAATAAAGCAGCCTTTTGCCTAGGCTTTTCTCGACCTGTTTTAAATCCGATCAAAGAAATCGCCCGGGGCATTTCCAAGCTACCTTTGTGGCAGTGAACGGTCTAAGCACAAAACTTGCAAATTCTCTACATTTCTAAGCTGCCTGTGCGGCAGTGAACTAAAACATTCTCCAAAACAAACTCATGGTTGAGGTTGAAGTAGAAGTCGAGGGTAGGGTAAAACCTACCCTTTTTTGTTTAAAACGGAAAATATTCCGGATTCTGTTTATCTTTTTCTTGTGGTTTACCTACGGCCTTAACTACTTTGACTTGGCAGGTAATTTTCGGGGAGGGTTCGCCTGTTTTACTTGTGTAAGCTCCTATGATAATATCACCGCAAACAAGAACTTGAGAATCTTTTTCAATTAAGCTTGCATACTTTAAAATTCCCTCATTCAAGAAGCAATCAACGAAAATATAACCATGCTTGTTGTTGGCTACTTTAACTTTCATAATATGAAAAGTTTTTCCGTTATGTGTTTTCGTTTCAGCTGGTTGAAATAAATAACCTACTATTTGACCTAGAAACAATTTTTACCTCACTTTGTTTCTTTGAAGTCCCGAAAAAAGGACTCTTAGTATATTTTCTAAGCTGCCTGTGGGGCAGTGAACCATTCCACGATTTATCTATCTCCTCGTGGTTGTCTAAGTAAAAAATCAATCACCAATTTTTGAACAATAGTCAAGCATGAAGTCATCAAAAACGCTTTGAACTTTGATATCGTTTTGAATGCAATGAATACGAAATTTTTTATACAAATCTGGACGTACATAAACTAGAATTCTTGGTTCGTCTCTACGTGATTTTTTTGGTTCTGACATATGTTCTCTTCTTTATTTGTTTAGCGTTTATTTTACGTTTTTAAGCTGCCTGTGCGGCAGTGAACTAAATAGCCAATTTTCATTACTTCAGTTCTTTAAAATTGAAAACGCCATTTTTGATTTAGTAGTAAATCTTTTAATTGCATTTAGTTGTTTTGTCTTAAGTAAAGTTCTTTAGTAATTGCTTCTTGGACAAAATCTCTTAACTTTATTTCGTTAGCTATGCAAAAGATACGAACTTTTTTTGAAATGTCGTTTTCAATTTTAACTGTGAGCGTTTCCATAATTTTCCTTTCTGTGCCAATATAAATTTCTATGCTGCCTGTGCGGCAGTGAACGATTTTAAACAAATGGAGTGTTACGTTGTGTGTTTCTAAGCTGCCTGTGCGGCAGTGAACAACCTCAGTTACCCTTACTTGATGGTAACTGTTTTCTAAGCTGCCTGTGCGGCAGTGAACTAACTATAACGCAATACTCTTCAACTAAAAATTTTCTAAGCTGCCTGTGCGGCAGTGAACCATTTCGACATGTAAATTTTATTCTCGTCCGTTTTCTAAGCTGCCTGTGCGGCAGTGAACCGATTATTCAATAGTGGGCATAGACTACGGCACTTTCTAAGCTGCCTGTGCGGCAGTGAACCATCAACTCAAGTTCAAGATGAGTTGGGAAAATTTCTAAGCTGCCTGTGCGGCAGTGAACACAAGGGGCTCTGGTATCAGCGGTTCATTTTATTTCTAAGCTGCCTGTGCGGCAGTGAACTAAAAGTGGATTGCACGCCCAATCATCCATAAATTTCTAAGCTGCCTGTGCGGCAGTGAACGGATCGGGCTTAGAACAGTGGTTAAACTGTGGTTTCTAAGCTGCCTGTGCGGCAGTGAACAAGACCCAATCCAAGTTGCGAAAGGCGGAACATTTCTAAGCTGCCTGTGCGGCAGTGAACCTCTCAAGTCAAAGAGTAGAGACTCAATTAAATTTCTAAGCTGCCTGTGCGGCAGTGAACTCTTGACTCACTCAAAAGCTTAGTATCATAAATTTCTAAGCTGCCTGTGCGGCAGTGAACATCACGGGCATGAACCTACTATCGGTATCTCTATTTCTAAGCTGCCTGTGCGGCAGTGAACGCTTTGGTATCAAAGATTTATTCTTGGCAATTTTTCTAAGCTGCCTGTGCGGCAGTGAACTAAAACCTTGAATATTTGTACCTATTATTTTATTTCTAAGCTGCCTGTGCGGCAGTGAACTGACCAGCCAAACTGACGTAGTTTACAATATCTTTCTAAGCTGCCTGTGCGGCAGTGAACTTTGTAGCTAACACTTTACAAACAGGGATGGTTTTCTAAGCTGCCTGTGCGGCAGTGAACTTGGTGTCAGTCAACACAGTTACCATCAAGTATTTCTAAGCTGCCTGTGCGGCAGTGAACCCTTTCCTTTTTCGTGTGTATATATTATATAATTTCTAAGCTGCCTGTGCGGCAGTGAACTGACGATGCTTGCCTGACGATTGTACGGCGAATTTCTAAGCTGCCTGTGCGGCAGTGAACTTGCCTGACGATAGTGCGGCGAAGGGGTACTATTTCTAAGCTGCCTGTGCGGCAGTGAACAATCGCATCAAGATAGACAATACTATTAATAATTTCTAAGCTGCCTGTGCGGCAGTGAACTATCGATTCTTTTGCTCGCTCGAGAGCTACGATTTCTAAGCTGCCTGTGCGGCAGTGAACGCTGTTGTCTCAATTCGAATGTCTGCTTGTGTTTTCTAAGCTGCCTGTGCGGCAGTGAACTTTAAGAAAGACTGTGATATTAACAATATAATTTTCTAAGCTGCCTGTGCGGCAGTGAACAAATACGCATAGGAACATCAACCTCTACGAGCTTTCTAAGCTGCCTGTGCGGCAGTGAACCATAGAGCATATAACTTGATTTGGAATCAATGTTTCTAAGCTGCCTGTGCGGCAGTGAACCTGGCCCTTTTTGTGGCCATGGTAATGCACTGTTTCTAAGCTGCCTGTGCGGCAGTGAACATTCTATGCTAGAACTGCAAAACCTACTTAGATTTCTAAGCTGCCTGTGCGGCAGTGAACGACTTAAGAGCAGATTTATACAAAACGGATAATTTCTAAGCTGCCTGTGCGGCAGTGAACATGGGATCTTGGGAGTCGATTGCGTTGTTTGTTTTTCTAAGCTGCCTGTGCGGCAGTGAACCATGATCTCTAAACGCCTCTTTAAATATTTCTTTTCTAAGCTGCCTGTGCGGCAGTGAACTTTTTTGGGTATCTCTGCTGTTAATCTATATTTTTCTAAGCTGCCTGTGCGGCAGTGAACGTTCTTATGACAAAATTCATCGATACTCCAGCTTTCTAAGCTGCCTGTGCGGCAGTGAACTACTCTCCAGCTCAACTCAAAAAACACATGAATTTCTAAGCTGCCTGTGCGGCAGTGAACTCATTAATTTCAATTTCTCAGCTTCGTTTGCTTTTCTAAGCTGCCTGTGCGGCAGTGAACTGCATTTTTGTAAAAGGGTTTAGAAAGTAATATTTCTAAGCTGCCTGTGCGGCAGTGAACGCAAACTGATGTAGCTCAAAAATTGCGCGACAATTTCTAAGCTGCCTGTGCGGCAGTGAACAAATATTGAAAGATCAATTTGATTACGAAGAGTTTCTAAGCTGCCTGTGCGGCAGTGAACTGAGTCAAGTTCAAGAAGTTATTGCCTTGGAATTTCTAAGCTGCCTGTGCGGCAGTGAACTAAGTCAATTATGCCTTCAGACGTCTCTACAGCTTTCTAAGCTGCCTGTGCGGCAGTGAACATGAGAGTTGATAAGCGTTTTCTGATCGTAAATTTTCTAAGCTGCCTGTGCGGCAGTGAACATGTATATCCGTCAGATTTTGTGCTTTTAAATTTTCTAAGCTGCCTGTGCGGCAGTGAACATGCTGTTAATTTGAAATTAAACGTATCGCCCTTTCTAAGCTGCCTGTGCGGCAGTGAACTGCGCCTTGATTTCCTTAACACACTCATTATCATGGGTTTAGAACCAAAATCATCTTTTTACCCATTATTTTAGCGCATATCGCAACTTACTAATAATAAACAAGTTACGATAAGCGTTTAAAAAAGGGTTAAAAAACAGGGACGGTTGCAGTGGAACTTAACCCATATAAAGAGAATTCTCCAAACGAAGGACTATTTTGCTCTGGACCGTGTTCGATGAATAAACAAAACCTTTCCCCAGATGAGTGACTTCTCAACCTTAAATAGGGCAAGTCTGTAATCTCATCTTTTTGAAATTCCAGTTTTTTTTGTGCTTCCTCCGCGGTAATCCACCCCTTCCTTACGGAGCGCCGCAATAATCTGCTTCTACTGCTTTTTGGTTGCACCCTTCTAACTATACAATAGTCCGTTTTCGAAGGAACTTCACTTATTTGTGAGATTGTAATATGATCTGTAACTGAGCCAACCCATGATTTACTCATGAATTTTTCTAAATCTCCTTTTGACCCATGCAATCTTAAACAATTTCCTAAGTTTTTTTTTCTTTTAGGAAAGCTTACACCAACCCTATCCAATCTGAAATGAACCATATTCAAATGAAATTTGTTGAAAAGTTCATTCATAATGACCGTGTCAGTAAAATCTCTTTGCGGTATTATATTAATATCTAAATAGTGATCCATAAATACCTCTATTCGTTTTCACTACTCTTGTTAGACTCTTTATCGCTTTCACCGTAAACGCCCCCTCTGATGAGGCAGGCCACAACAAAATGCTGCTCCTCGGCCGTGAGCTCTGTATTTTTGCAGATCCAGTTGTCAAATAGTCTATAAAAGTCTGTTTTTTCTGAAGGCTGCCTCAACGCTATTCCCCTATTAGTTACAGCGCCGTAGGGCTCAACTGCTATAGGCCCGAAATCCGATGCTTTTGGGTACCACGTATCTACCGTCCTCAAAGCATTTCCAATTTTTTGGGAGTGTAAAGCTGCCTGCTTATTTAGAGAGTAAAGAATTTTACTTTTTCCACCAGGCTTTTTGTCTAATACTAATTCCTCAGAAGGATAAACTTCTTGGCCGTTTCCAATTAAAGCAAAAGCCTCTACTTTCAAAAAGCGAGTTTGTTTCCCAGTCAAACCTGCCTGGATTATTTGAGCTAATTTTTCATGGTCAGCAGATCTGTTTTCTGAGAAATGATTCAGGTCAAACTTTAAGGCATCGAAGACGAAAAACTCTTTTGGTTGAGCATCTTCATAGACGGTTACTTTAATCTCGATCTTATCTGCAGAAAGTCTGTTTCTCCAAAAAAATCGGCCATTAACAAGATTTTCTGCATATCGCAAAGAAAGTTCTTTACAATTATACCTATTTGAGTATGTTTTTGTTTTCTCTTCTAAAAGGTTTTGGTAATTAGCATCATTACAAGCTGAAGGTTTATGAAAATCATTTAAAATGCGGACCGTAAATTCTATTTTCAAAGTGTTGCAGTCAAATGGTAGAGCCGCAACATCCACGGTTTGTAAATTAGGATTTTCAATTTTTTTGTCCAAATTTAAGGGGTCTTGAGCATCTTTTTGTTTCATCCGATTAGAAATTGTTCCACGTACAGCTTTTTCATTAATAAAAACAGGCTTCCAAGAACCGGAGTTTTGTTTATTTTCCCACATCCCACAAGTCATCAAACCGTCGGAATTATTTATTTTTCTCTCAAAAGCTAGCACTGATGCAGTTTTTAGTTTACTCATAATCAACCTTGATTTTTAAAATTTTTTGATTTGCAATAATAGTAATTTTTAGCGGTGCAGAAATCCCAAAATAAAGATTTAAGATCCTCAATATCTTCAACTCTATGAGGGCTTATCCACTCTGCTATCGAGTAGATCGGCTCTACGAAACAAAAGGGAGTACTTATATCTCTGGAATATTTAACCTCTCCAGCAGCGAAGACTTTGGATAGGGATTTGTAGCCAATCTGGACAGGGACAATCCAACCTGGCAGCGGTTTTTTTTCTACTGACCAATCACATTTTTCAATTCCGTTTGCAAAAGATTTTTGGCTTTTGTGTCTCATTGTAAAACAGCCCAACCAACTTGTTAATGGGTCATTTTTATCCTCGGATTCTAAATATTTTTTGAAATCATCCGATCGATCTTTGATGAGAAAACCAGGCAATAATTTTCTTAATTCTTTTTTGAGACTAAACTCCTCGGAGGCTATTTCTATGAATTTAGGTCTTTTTAAATCCTTTATGAATCCACCAGCTAAAGTCTTTTTGTATACGCTCTCTTGGATAAATTTTTCAAACTCAAGTCTATCATCGATAACATTCATCGTCCCAAAATCCAAATCTTCAGCTGTAAAATTACATGAAATTATCAAAGATACTGTCATGTGCATTTTACC
Source organism: bacterium (assembly GCA_010029555.1). Classification (GTDB taxonomy): domain Bacteria; phylum Chlamydiota; class Chlamydiia; order Chlamydiales; family RGXB01; genus RGXB01. The sequence continues at coordinate 6,049 of RGXB01000012.1, read as the reverse complement.
TTCCTGGATGATAGGTGCGGTTTTCCCCTTTTCATTGAGAGGAAATCTACTCTGAGAGAAAGATTTGTAAAAACCTCCTACTTCGTGCGCGTGCACTTTAAATCTATGACATACAACTGCGCAGCCGCCAAGCTCAACTCCCCTATCTTTAAGTTCTCGAGAGAGAGCATGGGTAAATCCCGTAAAATTACAAATTCCAGGAAAACCATAAGTGAGGCCAGCGATCGCATTAGCATTTTCAACCACAATTTTTGGCAGAATGAGTAGTGACTTCATGATCTAAATCTCCTTCTTAACTCGTCTAGAAATTCTCTTTTTATAAACTGTCGATTTGAACTATCTAATTTAAATCCAAAATCACATAAAATTTCATAAAAAATTATTGAAAATTCTTCTGCTATAATTTCTTTCCAGTTATAGGCAGAATCAACTGCCTCAAATTCTTCATTAAGCGGATCCAACCAAAGTTTGAACGCTATACTTAAAGAGGAATTTTCACTCCAACCAGGCTCGAATCCATAAATATTTTCCACGTATTCAAGGAGGGCATGATAGATTCTAAATCGGAAATCATGGCTTTTTTTTCTAATTTCTAAGTTGTTTTCTTTCTCTTCCTCTAAAAATTTAGTATATTTTTCAAAATCTATTGTTGAGAATCTACGAAAGTTCCACCAAAATATTTTCTCTGTTAAAGGGGGCTTTTTTAAATCCTTCCATTCAGGTGGCTCGGCATTAAAAAGATAAACAGTTCCTCCTCTTTTTGAATTTAAAAAAGAGACATTTTGAGGTTGGGATCCTCCAATTGCAATTTTTGCCATCCTCTTAAAGGCTTTAAAGCCGTGCTCAGAGAATTTGTTGTCTTTTTTACGTCTCCTTGCCTCTTTAGCCTCTTCGCTGTTTATGTCCTCGAAGAAGTAATGACAGAGGGATGACGAAAAAAGTGGGGCAAGTAAATGATAACTACCATCATCTAAAGGAAAAAATATCTGTTTTGCCTTGTAGGCGCTTGGAGGTTTTTTAGGTTCTGTTTTAGTAAAACGTTCCATCCAAGATTTTAATTGGTCTGAAGATTTAGCAAATGGCTCCAAAGGTGAAGAATCCCCCCTGCGTAAGCAATCACGAAGGGTTTCACCTCCTACATCTACCATTAATAATTTAAAGACAGGAATATAGCCTGCACAACCTGAGTAATCCAATTTTCTGTTTGTAAGTGTTTCTGATGATATGTAGTGTTTCATCTCCGCATTAGATTCTGCATCCCCAGGTTCACATAAAATATTTGAACCGTCTGAACTGCTATGTGAAAATTTCATAACATGGGATGCCAACTCAATTTTGGATGCGTTCTTTGAGGCTTTTTCAATCTCCTCTCCTACAACCAAATAATCTTCAGGTTGTAAACCATTTTTTTTGAAGAATTTCAGGATAGCTGATGAAAATTCGCTCATAAAAGCCCTACTTATTATTTTTAAATTTGTTGCGATAGAAACCTAGGCGTAGGTGTGTAGACCACTTAAAATCATAGGTATTGAGGGTGACACAGGAATATTTTTCTGCTGTGAAGTTAAGATTGTGATCCAGACTTTTGTTTAATTCTTTAATTGCTTTATCAAGATCAAGATCGCCCAGATAAAAGCACCCTTCTGCCGGTTTAAAATTATCTCTTTCGAATCGATCATCTTGACTAAGAACTCTTTTGTCTTCCCTCTCGTAAATCTTTGGTGATTCCCCCTCATCCTCATACCAATAGAAATAATTAGCTTTTTTAGTTTCATCCGCTCTAAATTCAAACCGATTTTGAAAGTATGCTGTGCAATCGGACCACCCTTTGTTCCATTCGCTGCTTTTTTCCAACTCAGATTCCAGCCGGTAATGCTCCAGATCAACTAAATCTTTTGTCGGTTGTTCAGTAGATTTGACTAATCTTGGGATTGCATTTATTACGTTATAGGTGGATTCCTTTAAAATTTTAAAAAGACTACACTCCTCTAGCTTCATTGAAGTTTCTTTTTTTTCGAATCCTGGTTTGGAGTAAGGTATATTCTCAGATTTAAGAGCTCTTATGTTTTTTTCGAGAATATGAATATTTGGTTCTTTGGGTGGAACTTTTCTATGCCTTTGAACCCGGCCGGCCAATTGAATAATAGAGCGCATAGAGCTAGGTTCGACAATAGCCCAATCATAGTCATGATCTCTACCAACCTCGGCAACAGAGGTCGCAAGAACGATAAAAATATGGTTTTTAGCCGAATCTTTTTTCTTTAAGGCCTCTTGAACTTCAGAAAGATCCCATATCAAAGAGGGGTTGTGTCTCACAAGTATCTTGTCTAAAATTTTTTCTATTTCTGAGCGAATGATCAAGGGGAATCGGGAGTGGTAAACGCAAAAATGTAGTGCATAATCCTCCTTAGAGGACTTACTTAATAGTTCCTTAGCGACCATAACCAACGGATCAATATTGGCCATCCGCACCAAACCTACCGAAATTTTGATCCCAGAAGAATCATTTGCGATCGAATGCAATTGGTGCAGGTTATAAATAGAGTCCCTGATTGTGTCGGAAAATTTAATCGTTGCTTTTTGTTCATCTGATTCGGAATCACCTAAGTGGATAAGTTTCCCTTTCCTTAAAGGGGGTTGCTCTTCAATACGTTCGACTCTTTTTACGATGAATTCCTCATGTGACTTTTTAAAGTCTTCGAATTCGCTGTGCTCTCTAGCTATGCAACTTTTTTCATCGAACCAAGCACAGGCAACAGGATATTGCACCCCTCTTTTTCGCGCATGGTTATACGCTTTTCGCCCAGCTTGGTATGATTTGAACAGCGATTCCACGATCGTGGGGGTTAGTGTTGCAGAGGATAAAAGTACCTTGGAGCCAAAAAGACCGGCGTAATTTACGAGTCGACATAGCGCGTGCAGATCTTCAACGTTGAAATCGTCTGGTTCATCCAAAATCAAGTCAGATGTCAAAAGTCTTAAGATCGGTGCAATTTGCTTACCACCTCTATGCCCTTCTGTTGCATTAATAAGCTGATCAATTGTTGAAACTAGGACTGGAGCGGATAAATAGCCTGCTTTCTTAGGGCTACTGCCAAACCAATCTGTTAGAATCTCATTTTCCGCACCAGGTTCAAATCTTATCTCCTCGTCTGGAAAAATCTCTTGTTCAGACTCAGATCCGCGGTCTTCATAATCAGGAAACTTTTTTGGTTGGTCTTGTTTGGATTTATCCTGATTCAATTCGTGTAATTTTTTGTGTGCATCCGAACCGATAACTACCGCAAGATCTTCATCGGAAAGTTTAAGCATCTCTTTAATAGCATCACCTGTTTGAAGCGTAAGAGTTCTTAAACCTAGTGCTATATTAAATCTACACCCGTCGGAATCTGAGTTTAATCCGTAAATAATCTTTGTATTACCCAAGGTTTTCCCACAGCCAGTAGATGCGATATTAACCCCAAAAAAGCCTCCACGCTCGCTAGCTTGAGCAAGGCTAACAGCGAGATCGTAAGCCTTATCCTGCCACTGGTATTTGGGATCGGCAGATCGGGTTTTGAAAGTTTTAACATTCTTTAGACTTGGTAAGCTTGAACGTAGCAAAGGAAGTTTTCTCAAAATCTGCTTAGATTTTCGGCATACCCCTATGTTATGTTCGTCCAATTTTTGTTTAAGTTTATTCGATTCGCGACAGGTATTAGCATAGACGTCATACTTTATATCTTGATATGCTGACGTCGGTTCCCCCGCAGAATAGATGTGATCAGCTAGCATCAATACCATTCTGCCCACCTGCAAACTAAATCTATCGTGAAGCCACTCATTTTTACTAAAATCAAACAGAAAAGCTTTTTCCCCAATTGATCCAGCTTTTTCTACCCATTTTTGGCTTCTAAAAGGTGTCCCCTTTTCAAAAAAGAAATTTCTCTCTAAAATTTCTGGATAATCTGTAAATTCTTCTTTCTTGTCGTGCTTGATAGAGTTCCAGGACGCATCAAATGTTTTTCGAAATATACATTCAGAGGGTTTTTCTATTGCTCTATCTGCAGGGGGCTCTGGTAAACGATGATGCGATAGAATCAGCCATAAAATAAAACGAGCTAGGGGGGAATGAGGAATCTTAAAAAATGGATTTACTTTCCTCAAATGCGAATTCTTAGCTAATTCACTAAGCAAATCTTCTTCATCCTTAAGAAAATCCCTATCCTTTTTTGAAAAGTCTGAAAGCTTTTTAAACCAATCCTTGTCTTCTTTATCTCCGACAAAATGGGTGAACACAAACGCTGAAACCCACTCATGCCGGTAAGGCTCATATTTTTTTTCTGCTCTTTTTTTAAGTTTTTCTTGAAACAGCTTACTTGCCTTACCAAAATCGTGAAAAAGAGCTGCTATCTGGACAAGAATTTTGAGACCCTCTAAAAAATCCCAATCATTTTCTAATTCAGATTTCAGAATATCTCCTGTTGTCCTATTTGTAGGGACGGATCCCTGCGAAGAAAATTTCGTTCTATCACCCACAATCCATAAAAGCTCAAACCCCTGAGTTCCCCCTATTTTCAAACAGGATACTGCTGTGTTCTTTCTTGCAGTTGAACGAAGGAGTTTTTTTAGAGTTTGTAATCCCTGGTCAGTTATTTCTGTTGCCCAGCAGCTTCCCCCCTTTCTTTCCGCAAACTGATCCAGGATACGACGCGTCTCTGTCAAGGCATTTTTAGAACACTCGGAGACAAGTAAAACTTTCATTTTCATTCCCTAAATAAAGGTTTTTGAGCGATAGATTTGATGGAATCAATCATAAAATCTAATGCCTCCTCACAGCCAAAATTTTTAATGCATAAAGCTCTAAATTCTTGATCGCTGTGCCCCTGCTGGGCGGAAATAAAAGCTTGTGGTAATACAAGAGCGTCTTTTACCAAATCTGCAACATCAAAAACCAACCCACCGCGTCTTGTTTTTCCGTGTAATAAGGATAAACCGTGAGGAATACCGAGAACCCAGGTCGCTGTTGCACCTAGTCCGTAGGCAAGATAATTTCCATAATCTAAATTTTTATTTGCAGGATCAGCACCTGATCCTTTTTTTTCCCTGACAAAATGGCCATTTCCTGTACATTCAGCTGCTATTTTGTAGAGATTTTTTGTAAAATGAGCCTCCGCAGAAAATATCCCTTCGGACGTATTGGCTGCCTGGACCTCTTCAAGAAAAGATCTAATTATCCGTTTAAGATTACCAATACCTAGGCGAAAATCTTGATTTACTGAGAAATTTTTTTCCCAGGTAGATTGAATAAAATTTGCCCTAAAAATCTGAAGCTTTTTTGCCCCTTCGAGACGTTTTCCAGCATCAATCCAAATTCCAAACCAATTTTGCAAGTACTCTGTGGGCCTGTATTCGCTCTGGGGTGAAAACCAATGGACATCCACCTCTCCATCTGATCCCGCATAAAGCGGTGTACCGCCTCCTCCACAAAATCCAATCATTACTCCTGCTCGACATAGATCTCTCACAGCGGCTTGAGTGATTGAGGTGCCTGATCCTAAAAGAATCGTTGTTGTATTTGCAATCGGAATATTCCAGTACAAAGATTGGTTCTTTTCCTCTGTAACGTACTCAACACGCCCTCCATTAACGAGCACACGGCAATGCTCGAGATAATAGATATTTGCGCGCTTGGAGTGCAAAATAGTCTTTAAATCTGAAGAAGTTACCATATTTATTAAAGAATTTATAAGTGCTTATATTTTATGGGTTTTTTGTTTTTATTTACGATGAAAAATTAGTTTCTGGTCCTCAGGTATCTTTGAGCGCATTCGCTCCTTTTTCCGACCAGCCTTTAATCCTTCGCTCCAAACTCTCTCAGCAGCTTTTTCATCTCATTTTCACCGGTCAGATTTATTGGTGAACGACCCTGATAATTTTTTAGATTAGGATCAGCCCCATTCTCTAAAAGTAGTCTCACCACATCTTTTTTATTTCGTTCGACTGCATGCATAAGTGGAGTCATACCATGAGAGTCTTTTTCATCCACTTGAGCCCCATTTTTAAGCAG
>RGXB01000110.1 GCA_010029555.1 bacterium | reverse complement strand
CGCCGACTTAGGTGTACGTTTTCCGGGTGTGCATGTGCGCACAAATGCACCCAATCTTGGAGATGACGAGTATATGATCTACCTCAATGAGGTCCCTATGGAGAAAGGGATGCTTATCGAGGGTAAAGTCTTGACTAATGAATCGGCTGAAAATCTCAAACGGTACAATATCCCCTATACAACTTTCAAAAGCATTTTGAACCAAAACTCCTATTGGGTAGAAAACCGCTACCTCGACATTTTAAAAAAAGCGGGGATAAAATACTGGGATTCACTCGATGTGATGATTTTGCACCTCTCGTACTTTTACAAAAAGAACGCTTCGGAATTTCTGGGCATTCAAGAGGTTCGTTCGGTTCTGGAATTCATCGAAAAATCGTTCCCAGATCTTGCAAAAGAGGTCACCCGCCTTGTCCCACTGCAAAAACTGACCGAGATTTTCAAAAGGCTTATCCAAGAGCAAATTTCAATCAAAGATTTGCGCACGATCCTCGAGGCACTTTCCGAATGGTCCCAAATGGAAAAAGATACTGTCCTTTTAACCGAGTATGTCCGTTCCTCCTTAAAAAGGTATATCAGCTACAAATATTCACAGGGACAAACCACCTTGGCCGTATACATGCTTGACCCGGAGATTGAAGAAATCGTAAGGGGAGCCATTAAACAAACTTCCGGGGGTACCTATCTCACTCTTGACCCAGACTCTGCACAGCTCATCTTACAAGCTATACGGTCTGTGTATGTACCTCCACCCCCTGGAGGCCAACAGCCGGTAGTTTTGACATCGATGGATATTCGCAGGTTTGTACGAAAATTGATCGAGGGGGAGTTTCCCGATTTAGCCGTTCTGTCAACCCATGAGATCATCCCCGAAATCCGCATTCAACCTTTAGGAAGAATTCAACTTAGCTAAGCTTTTGTTGTATCGGAATCGTTCGACTCCTTTTTAAAAAGCAACTTTCAAGAAAATTCTTCCCATATTTTCTTTAAAAATGGTTTTTAAACATATTTTTACTACCTCTCAGTGAGAGATCTATTGCCTTTAGAAAGAAAAGTGTGTCATAATTAGCGATCGAAACTATCGACGAAATTTAGAATTTAGGAAAGACTTATGGTAAGTCATAAAACCGAAGTGACTGTCGGAAAAACGCACATCACATTTGAAACTGGGGAATTGGCAAGATTGGCTAACGGAGCTGTACTCTTGCGCACAGGCGATACGGCTATTCTTGCAACAGCCTGTATGGCGGCAAATGCCAATCCAGAAGCCGATTTTTTTCCTCTACGCGTAGACTATACGGAGCGCTTTTCCTCAGTAGGAAAAACCCTTCAAGGCTACATAAAAAGAGAGGGTCGACCAACCTCCACAGAAACTGTCACTAGCCGTCTCATCGATCGCCCATTAAGACCGATGTTTCCGGAAGGATTCATGAATGAGGTGCAGCTTATTGCACAAGTGCTCTCTTTTGATGGGGAAAACCAACTTGAGCCCCACGCAATTAATGCAGTGAGCGCAGCTTTACAAATCTCTGATGTTCCCAGCGGTAAAACGGTAGCTGCGGTTCGTGTAGGCTTCATGAATGATCAGTTTATTATCAACCCGACGATCCAAAATCAGGAAAAATCCAAGCTTAACCTTGTTTTGGCAGGAACCCATGAGGCGATCTTGATGATTGAAGGGGGATGTAATTTCCTTTCAGAGGAGCAAATCCTTGAAGCCATCAACCTAGGTCATAACGAGATCAAAAAAATTACTCACGCTATTGATCAATTAGTAGAGAAGTGTGGAAAAAAGAAGGCCGATTTTGTCAATATGGCCCCTCCCCAAGCCCTCATTCACGAGATCGAAACCCGATTCGGAGCAGAGCTTAAAGAGGCCCTTTTCCAACTCAAAAAGGCCGAAAGAAGCGAAGCTGTAGGTGCCGTCGAGACAAAAATCACTGAGGAACTTACCGCTAAAGTCGAAGAAATGGGAGTTCCAGCGAAGCGCCTGCAAGCCGCAATCAAGATTGCAAAGTCGAATATCCTGCGTAAAGAGGCTCTTACCCATAACAAAAGAATTGATGGGCGCTCTTTAGATCAGGTTAGACCGATCTCAGTAAAATTAGGCCTATTTAATAGAACACATGGTAGCGCACTATTTACGCGTGGTGAGACTCAAGCTCTTTGTATTGCTACCTTAGGTTCTACGACTTCGATGCAAAAAACCGAATCTCTCTACGGAGATGTGGTGGAAAGATGTTATCTTCAATACTCCTTCCCCCCCTTTAGCGTAGGCGAAGTAGGTCGACTTGGCTCTCCTGGTCGTCGTGAGGTGGGACATGGAAAACTCGCTGAAAGGGCGATTCTAGAAATTATCCCCACACAAGAGAATTTCCCCTACTCCATCCGTATCGAGTCCAATATCCTCGAATCTAACGGCTCCTCTTCTCAGGCATCAGTATGTGGCGGTTCCCTTGCCCTTTTAGATGCAGGAGTACCTATTAAGGAGCTCGTATCGGGTGTTGCAATGGGGCACTTCAACATGCTGCTTCTCTTTAAGGTAGTCCTCAACGCTATTGACTCTTTCGTGGGCAATCTCGGAAATATGAAGAAGACCCTCTTTTTGGCCAGGTAGTGCGATGAAAGCTCCAAAAGGGACAATTGATACGACTTCACCGGTGTAGATTTTACCTACTTCCACTTCTGCTACAATATCGGAGACCATTTTATGCGCTTTTTCCACCGCTTCTGCGTCATTGCCGCTAATGGTGACCATCCCTTCATCTGTCACATCTACCGTAACACCCAATGCCTGGATAAGACGAATTTGCTTTCCGCCAGCCCGATCACGGGCACAAAGCGCACACTGACTTATCGTGACTTGCGTGATGAGGTTTCAGCGCTTGGCGCGGTGCTGCAAGATTTCGGGGTGCACAAAGGTGACCGCGTTGTCATCTATATGCCGATGATTCCTGAAGCCTTGATTGCAATGCTTGCTTGCGCGCGCGTGGGCGCCATTCACTCCGTGGTGTTCGGCGGCTTTGCTGCGCGTGAACTCGCGACGCGTTTGGATGACTCCCATCCGAAACTTATTCTTGCCGCTTCATGCGGTATCGAGCCCGGTCGCGTCGTGCATTACAAGCCCCTCATTGACGAAGCGATTGAGCTCGCAACGCATAAGCCTGAAAAGCTCATTGTGTTCCAGCGCCCGCAAGAAAAAGCGACGCTGAAAGCAGGCCGTGATTTCGATTGGGCGGAACTCGTTCAAGATGCAAAATCAGCCGCCAAGACGAGCGAATGTGTTCCCGTCAAAGCAAC
>RGXB01000109.1 GCA_010029555.1 bacterium | reverse complement strand
ATCACGATTAAGTCGTATAGAGGTTCACGTCACAAATTAAATCTCCCTTGTCGAGGACAGCGTACTCGTACAAATTCTCGCACAAGAAAGGGAAAACGCAAAACTGTTGCTAATAAGAAGGCATAGGGGTTGAGCTTTGGTTACTGTAGCTAAAAAATCTGGAACTAGCACACGCAAAGAAAAGCGTTCTGTTCCCAATATTATTCTTCACATCAACGCATCCTTTAACAACACGATTGTTACAGCGACCGACTTGCAGGGGAACACCCTCGCTTGGAGCTCAGCTGCAGCTGCCGGTTTTAAAGGTTCAAAAAAATCTACACCATACGCAGCTAGCTGCGCAACACAGATTGTGATGGAAAAACTTTCTCCGTTTTCAATCCAAGAGGTAGAGGTTCGTCTCAATGGTCCAGGACCAGGTCGCGACTCTGCGGTACGTATTATCGCTAACTACCCTGTATTGATTACTTCGATTGTTGATATTACTCCCATACCACACAACGGATGCAGAGCACGTAAAAGAAGAAGGGTTTAAATTATGCAAGTAGTTTATGCGGAGTTTAGACTTCCCAAGCAGATTAAGAGTCAATCTATTGACCACAATAAATCTGTTTATATCGCAGAGCCTTTTGAGAAAGGTTTTGGCCATACTGTAGGAAACGCTCTTCGTAGAGTATTGCTCACTTCGATTGAGTCCTATGCAATAGTCGCTCTCCGTATGGAGGGCGTACCACATGAGTATACCGGTATCGATGGTGTGATTGAGGATATGACCTCCATCATCATCAACTTCAAAGGGGTACTTCTGCGAAAAGTTCCTGTTGAGGGTGAGGTATCCCCACGTGGAATCAAGCGTTATTCATTCCAATTGAATGTTACCAATGAAATGATTCAAGAGGGAAATGGAAACTACACTGTTCAAGTGAAAGATCTTTTCCAAGAGTCAGAATTTGAGGTGATTAATCCACACCACAAGTTATTTACCGTGACCAAACCGATGACACGCACAATCGATTTTAAGATTGCGCTTGGAAGAGGATACTGTCCGTCAGAGCGTATTCAGCTTAACGACCCCTCTTTTAGTGAAATCGTTTTGGATGCAGCTTTTTCACCTGTTCGACACGTAAACTACTTTATCGAGGGTTGCCGTGTAGGTGGTGAAACTGATCTGGATCGTCTTGTTGTTGAAGTAACAACTGACGGTCGTATCACACCCGATGAAGCGATGACGCACGCGGTTCAAATTTTATCTTTGCATCTGAATGTCTTTGACCCTCTTAAAATGCAACAGATCACTTTTGACAATGCTGAGAAAGAAGATTCTTCAGATCGTGACGCGATACTGTCAAAGCTTGCATTGAAAATATCAGAGATTGAGTTATCTGTTCGTTCCACGAACTGCTTGCATGGTGCTAATATCTCCACCATAGCAGAGCTTGTTTCGAAAACAGAACAAGAGATGCTTAAATTTAGAAACTTCGGCAAGAAATCTTTAAACGAAATCAAGGCTAAACTCGAAGAGATGGGTCTTTCACTTGGAATGGATCTTACCAAATATGGTATTGACCCAGAGCACGTGAAGGAGTATTTCGGCGGCGCAGATCTTTCAGATTTCGAAGAAGAAGATGAGGATTACGAAGACGAAGTATACGAAGAAGATTCTCTAACAGAAGAAGAACCTGAGACCGAAGAGGACGAAGATGAGGCATAGAAAACGTAGCGAAAGACTTGGCAAAACCTCTTCTCATAGGGAAGCCATGCTTGCTAACATGACCAAGGCTTTGGTTATGAAAGAATCGATTGAAACAACACTTCCAAAGGCAAAAGTTCTTCGTCGTTATGCCGATAGAGCGATTACTTTGGCAAAAGAGAACACTCTTTCAAGCAGAAGATCTCTAGTGGCGAAATTAAGAGTCCGTTTCAATGAACTGACTACCAAAGAGGCACGAGCTGCAAAAAATGGTGATAAATCTTCTTTTAATGACGATCGTTTCGTGATTGAAAAATTAATGAACGTTCTTGGTCCCCGTTTTAAAGAAAGAAACGGCGGCTATACACGTATCATCAAGACGGCCAATAGGATTGGTGATGATGCACAAATGTGCGTTATTCAATACCTTGAAGCATAAAATTCTTTAAATTATTCCCCTTTCATTTCTATGATGGGGGAATAGTTTATTCTGGGAGAAATCAGTTGTGTCAGTCAAAATAGGAATCAACGGTTTCGGTCGAATCGGTAAAATTGTTTTTAGACAACTTTTTGAGCGTCTTAAAAACAAAGATGTTCAGTTTTTTATCAATGACCTAGCCACACCTAATCAAATCCGTTATTCTCTTTTGTTTGATACAAACTACGGTCATTTTAACCATGCCGTTGTTTCTACTGATTCAGCAGTGCAGGTTGGATCTTTCACGATCCCTATTTACAAGGAAACGTCTCCTGAAAATATACCTTGGGATGTGGATATTGTAATAGAGTCAACAGGCCGTTTTACGACGCTTGACAAAGCCAGCAAACATCGGGCAAAAAATAGTGTTATTGTTACAGGACCTTCCAAAGACGTACCTATGGTTGTACTTGGAGTGAATGATAGTATATTGAGTGAAAACCATCGTGAGATTTCTATCGCATCCTGCACCACAAACTGCTTAGCCCCTCTTGCAAGATCTGTACATGAAAAGTTTCAGATAATAGAAGCTTTGATGACAACTGTGCATGCGTGCACTCAGAGTCAATTATTAGTAGACGGCTATCGTGATGATTTACGTGATGGTCGCTCTGCATTTCAAAATATCGTGCCTTCCACTACCGGCGCTGCAAAGGCGGTTGGTATTGTGTATCCGGCACTTAAAGGTAAATTGACAGGTATCGCTTTTAGAGTCCCTGTCTCGACCGTTTCGGTCGTAGATTTAACTGTTCGTTTTGAACGCAAAACATCCTTGGAGCAGATTCTTAATCACCTGCTTGAGGAGGAAAATACAAGATTAAAGGGTATTTTAGCCGTTTCAAAGGAGGAGGGTGTTTCCTCCGATTTTAAAGGGGATACACGCTCATGTATTGTGGATGCAACCTCCTGCGTACAATTAAACGAATCTTTTTATAAATTAATAGCTTGGTATGATAACGAGTGGGGATACTCTTCCCGCGTATGTGATGTTGTCATGCAACGCTTAGAAAAAAATGGATAGATAATCTGTGAACTTTACTAGAGAACCCATTATAGAATCGATAATTTCCGCACGAGACGGATTTAAATTATCGATACGCTCTACAAAAATCCAGGAGAATCGTGAGATTCTCGTAGATGCTGTTGAGATAGTATCTTTTGGTAATTCCCACTTTTTTCGCTGCCAAGAAAAGCCAAAACCTTTCTTTTTTCCAGTTGGTGATTATGAGGTCAGCGAGGTTAAAGAGACCCGCTTTATTTTAAAAAATTCTACACCTGAAAAGTCGGTCAAAATTCAAAGCTCCAAGGAGCATTTGCATAAAACTGCAAAAGAGCTTCCTGA
>RGXB01000108.1 GCA_010029555.1 bacterium | reverse complement strand
CTTTTGTTGTAAACCTCCTCTTTTTTTGTCTTAGAAACTTTTGTGTAAATTTGGGTGGTGCCCAAGCTTTCGTGCCCTAAAATCTCCTGAATCGATTTGAGATCCATTCCACGATCCAACCAGTGCGTTGCAATGGAGTGCCTAAGAACGTGGGGGGTTATCAAGGGCGAAAGCCCCGCTTTTTTTACAACACTCTTGCACATTCTGTCCACAGAACGACAGGTAATCCTTTTTTGAAACTTGTTTAAAAACACCACGCCGGGTTCGCCAAGACCGTTTTGTGGGTGCTCTCTATAGAGATGAAGCCAATTTTTTACTGTATGAGTAAAAGGGACGATTCGAGATTTATTCCCTTTTCCTCGGACTAAAACAAGCCTTTCTTCCAAGGAGATATCATCCCAGTTAAGGGCTACAACTTCGCTTAAACGGAGCCCTGAACAATAAAAAAGCTCCAGAATACACCGATCTCTTAGACCTGAAAAACTGCTGGGGTCAACGCAGTTTAAAAGAATCTCTATTTCCTCTCTAGTTACCGCTCGAGGAATACAAGCCTCCTGTTTGATCGGATCAATGAGATCCATAGGATTTCTTTCAAGATTCTCATGCAAGACCAAGTAGCGAAAAAAACTTCTCAAAGAGGCAGCCTTCCTGGCGACCGTTTTTTTTGAAATATTTTCTTTGTGCAGCGCCATAAGAAAAGAGCGAATTTCGTATTTAGAAATGCTTTCTATGGGTTTTTGCAGTACAAAATCGTGAAAGGAGCGCAGATCAGACTCATAAGCTCTCAATGTATGGGGGCTTACTCTCTTAACCCCCTTCATAAACTCTAAAAAACGTGAAATTTGCACCTTGAAAACCCTTTTGTCACCTGTTATAGTCTTCTATTAATTATGATTACACTATCTAAGATTACCAAACGTGTGGGCACGCGTACCCTTTTTGAGGATGTTACCATTACTTTCAATAAAGGGCACCGTTATGCCGTAACAGGACCTAATGGGGCGGGGAAATCGACCCTTTTAAAAATTATTATGGGGCTTGAAGAGTCCACCTCCGGGACAGTAGCCCTTCCCAAAAAAACGGGCTACCTAAGGCAAAACATCCACGACTACAAAGATTTTTCTTTAAGGCAAGTGGTCATTATGGGCAATAAGCGCCTTTGGGGAGCGTTTGAAGAGCGGGACCGCCTCTATGAGGTGGAGATGACCGACATGGTGGGTATGCGCTTAGGGACTTTAGAGGAGGTCATTGCTGAAGAGGATGGGTACATGGCCGACAGCGATGCCGAAAAACTTCTTAGTGGTATGGGTATTCCAGAGGAGCTATTTGATCAGTTGATGGGGAATGTCCCCTCCGACCTGCAGTTTAGAGCCTTAATTTGCCAAGCTCTTTTCGGCAACCCCGATGCCCTTATGCTTGACGAGCCGACTAACCACTTGGATCTCGATTCAATCACCTGGCTTGAGGAGTTTTTAAAAGACTACAAAGGGACCTTGATTGTGGTCTCCCACGATCGCTATTTTCTCAATTCGGTGGCAACAGATATCGCAGATATAGACTACGAGACCATCATCCTCTATCCGGGGAACTACGATCAGATGGTGCAGACCAAAATGGATGTGCGTGAAAGAGCGCAGCAGGATGCCAAATCTAGAGAAAAAAAGATTGCTCAACTTCAAGATTTTATCCAGCGCTTCGGAGCAGGAACACGCTCAAGTCAGGCGACTTCTAGAAAAAAAGAGGTTTTAAGACTGCAGCCACAAGAGATGAAAAGAACGAACATCACCCGCCCCTTTATTATGTTTGACGAACCCGATCGAGCGGCAAGCTTAGTATTTAAAGCGAACGACTTGAAGAAGGCGTATAACGACCAAACGGTTTTTGAGAAGCTGCAATTTACCATCTCAAGGGGGGATAAAGTGGGGGTGATCGGAGCCAACGGGATGGGTAAATCGACCCTTTTGAAGCTTTTGGCGCAACTTATAGCACCTTCTCATGGGTCGCTGGAGGTGGGGCAAAATGTGAAGATCGGCTACTTCCCACAGGAGCACCATGATATCGTGGATAAAAAAGAGCATATCTCCATGTTTGAGTGGTTAAGAGCTCGCAACCAAAGTGCCTATGATCAAGAGATTCGCGGAAGCCTTGGTAAGCTCCTTTTTTCGGGCGATGATGTTTTCAAAGAGACCTACAAGTTATCGGGAGGAGAAACGGCCCGTCTGATTCTCTCCTACCTGATTTTGAGTAAACCGAATGTTTTGGTTTTAGACGAACCAAACAACCATTTAGACCTTGAATCTGTATCGGCATTAGGGGATGGCTTGGAGAAGTTTACAGGGACCGTCTTGATCGCATCCCATGATAGGGATCTAATCGATCGGGTAGCGACGTCGATAATCTCGATTGAGCCTGACGGTGTACACTTTTTCAAAGGAACCCTTGAGGAGTATTTTGAAAGACGATCTAAGGCAACTCGGTAAATACCAATTCCTCGCTCTGCACTCGGGGGCAAAAAAAAGGATTTTGGCGAAACTGATCAGGCGTTTGTACCTCAATGAGGCCGATTGTGAGGCTATAGAGCACTACGAGCGTCTCAGAGGCTACGACGAGACTTTTCCTCTGCTTCCAAAAGGGGCTGAGGGGCTTTCTGCGCTGTATCACCAACTGATGGAATCGATAAAACCGACTGGAGGCGCCCCCCAGATTTTGCCCCAAATCCGCAGACTCGATCAATTAGAAAAACTGACCCCTTTTTTGCCCTTCAGTATCTACCTGGATCAGATCCGTTCAGCGTATAATCTAGGTAGTATTATTCGTACATGCGAAGCCTTTCGGCTAGGTTCCATACATCTTTCTCCATTTTGCCCCTCTAAAGGGCATAAGGAGATTGCAAAAACAGCACTAGGGGCAGAGCACCATGTGGAGATTTTTGAAAACGCCCGTTTAGAGGACCTCCCGCGCCCCTGGATTGCGCTAGAAACAGGCACCGATGCATACAATTATGCCTCATTCCCCTTCCCCAAAGCGGGCGGAACCCTAATTTTTGGAAACGAAGAGTTTGGCGTTTCCAATACGATTCTCGCCAAAGCTGACTATCTCGTCGAAATCCCTCTGCAAGGGGTAAAAAACTCTCTCAACGTAGCCAACGCCTTCTCCATCATTGCAAGCTCCATCCGTAATACGTATGAAACTCAGACTGCTAATTTAAAAATAATTTAATTTTTAAAACTTTTTGGGATAACTACTAATTTATGTCCACCTAAGATATACTTGTCCCCGATATAAAAAATCTCATATTCTGTAAAAAGCTCATCTAACTCTTTTTTTACATATTCTAGAGAGCATTCAAGCTTTATTCCATTTTGAGAGTAACTATCGAATTGAATATCTGGTCTTCCGGGTACTTTAATATCATCAATCATCAAAACACAATTATCCTTATGAGTCTGAGAAATTTGTCTAATCTCATCCAGGAGAGGCCAATCGCTATACCAATGAGCATCCAAATAACAAAACAGTCGCTTTCCTAGCATTTTGCTGTTTAGCAAAGGTAAAAGAGCGGTAGCCGAATTTCCAAAATATACTCTAGCATTTTTAAAT
>RGXB01000107.1 GCA_010029555.1 bacterium | reverse complement strand
GCCAGACTTAGAATCTGGTACCGAGAGGTGTGGGGGTTCAAGTCCCTTCGCGGGCAATAAAAGGCTCTTGTTTTTCACAAGAGCCTTTTTGCTTTTACTCTCCTTTCGCTGTTTCGCAAGAATGGAGCTTACCCTCAATCAAGGGTTCAATAAGGTGAAATTGCTCTTGTGCCCTCTTAGGACAAAAATTTCGGACGTGCTCATCAAGGAAACCATAACGGTATCCGGTGAATTTCGCCCCTAATTCGACGATTGTCTTTTGGAGCGACTCTAGATGGGCCTTTTTATCATCGATAACAATCACGTGATCGAATGTTAGATTAAAGTGGCTTTTCCATAGATCAAAGGCTCGCCCTTTATTTCCCCCATTGGTAAAAATCACCCCGTCATAGCAAAAAAGGAGACTCTTTTTATCTAGAAAAAGGGGTTGGGGATCAAAAAATCGAGAATCAAAAATAATTCCACAGTCATTTAGTTGTTGATGTGTTCTAAGCGCTAATTCAAAGCTACGTATTGTTAGACCCATAAACGGGATCTTTTTTTTACGTAAGCTCTCAACGAAATCTAAAATAGGATCTTCCACAATTTTCGATGGCGAAAGAGTCTGAATCCCGTTGAATTCAAACGCTACTTTTCTCAAAGCCTGCTCGTTTGTCATCCCCTGATTTTCAAGCTCTTTCCAGCGATGATAAAACCACTGGTCCGAACCTAAATCCTGTTTAAGATGCATCAAAGTGTTATCGATATCCAAGATTACCAAAAGATTCTTCTCTGCAGGAATTTGAATCTGCTCGAATGAGTTCACCTCTATAATGGATGCAGAGAGGAACCAGATAGGGAGAATTGCAAGAGTTTGTAATAGTTTTTTCATAGCTTCTTTATTTAAGTTTTAATGTGTTCAAAAATCATCTTAACGATTTTTCTTTACAGAAATTAGAGTATTAAACAAAAGAACTGATTAATGAAACAAATGATTTTTGCACTTTTTCAACTAGGGTTCATCGCTTCGTGGGCCTTACTTAACGAACTGCAGCCTGATTTAACCTATTTTGATACCTCAGATATGGTACAATTTGGGAATACCCACTCTAAAGTTCAACTCATCGCCTCTTATGACCCTACGACTTTGCAGGGGCAAAAATTTTGTGATCAGCTTTCGATGATCAAAAACGAATTTATTGATAAAGGTTTTGTCTGTTATTACGAACTTAAGGAAGAGGGAAAGAACCTTGAAATTTATATTAATGGACTCAATAAAACTCAGGATGTTTTTGAAAAATCTCTGAGATCTTGTTTATCAAATGAGCTACTGAAGGAATTTTAGTATGTTTTGTGGTTTTTTTATCCGATTCGCCTGGATATTGAGCGTGGTGGCAGTAGCCGCCAGCTATTTTGCTGAATTTATTTTGAAATATGACCCTTGCCCCCTTTGTCTATATCAGCGCTACCTAATGGTATCGCTTTTAGCCCTCCTTTTCCCTGTATGGAGTAGCCACAGCTTTTTTAAAATTTTGTCCACCATAACCGCTACGATGGGGATGACGATCTCTTATGACCACTCCGTTTTACAAGACACACCTTTTGAAACCATCCCAACCCTTTTGAAAGAACTCCCCCAGTCCTACGAGGGATTTTCGGTCTTTCTCACCCTGCCGGTAGCCTCTTTTTTATCGTTTAGTCTAATTATCGTCGCGATCATCCAGCGCATCACATCAAAACAGGGGCACCGTTTTTGAACGTTAGGTAAATCTCGATGTCCTAAAATTTTAGCGTCAGGATATTTTTCTTTTAGCTGGTTTAGCAGTCGATACATTGCTTCAAATTGGTTTTTCGTGAAATTGTTTTTCGGCTCATTGAGATCGTCGACTCCACCAACAAGCCAGATTCCCAAAGACCCTTTATTCAATCAAAAAAGCATGTGCCCCCTATCTCTTTGTCTTCTCGCCCCTTTTCACATGTGTCAAGACTCAATAGAGTTAAAAATACTCAAGTTGACGCCCTTTTTTTTGGAACTGGATCAATGGACCGGCTTCATCTCGGCTTTCTAGGAAAATTATGATCCCTCCCTCGTCATTCATCCCGTTTTTTATCGCTTCTAACGATTGGGAATCTTTTTCCATATCCAGTTCTTTAATGGAGAAAAACATATTTAAAAGACGTTTAAACCCCGTCGAAGGGGTTAGTGAATTTTTTATAACCAAAAAGGGTTCAAATAAACTCATAAGACCCATCAGGGGGAGTAGAGTGGTCTCTTTGAAAGTGTACAGTTTTGAAGGGGGTATTCTGCTATTTACACGGTAAAAAAGGTTGATGATTAATACTAATATAGGACGAAACAGAGAATATCGGAACTCATAAGCATACAAAAACCACATAAAAAGGGTGAATGTAGCTAAAATTACAAAATTAGTATGCGCTGATAATTTGAAATACCCGCCAGAGATCTCCAAAAATGTAGCCCCTATAAGAAGAAAGACAAAACCAAGAGTGTTGGTAGCGGCCAAAATGGAGGCCCTAATAGGTTCGGGACTTTTAGTTTGAATAAATCCATTTAACGGAACAATAAAGAACCCCCCCGATATTCCTATTAAAAAACCCATGATCGAAACAGAAGAAAAGCTGTGGGGACAGATCACGATTCCATAATACGATAAAGCTGTACCAAGCCCCCCAATTAGGGCATAGCTCACCTCAATATTCTTTTTAGAGGCAAAACCATAAAGAAGAGAACCGATCCCTAAACCTAGAGAGGTGAACAAAAGGATGTATCCAGTTTGGGCATCAGTGATGTTTAACTCTTGATACCCTAAAGGGATCAGATTTAATTGGGTAAAAAGACAGGCTAATAAAAAATAGGAATCATAAATAATTGTGTGAAAAAGATGAGGTACGGAAAAAGTCTCTTTTAGATAATAAATAGTAGTTCTCACAAAATTCCAGTCGATTGCCTTTTCCTTGAAGCTATGGGAGGACTTAATGAAAAGGGAGAAAAAACCAGCTAAGAGGCTAATTCCGACAATGATAAGCCCTAGAATAGAAAAGTTTCTTTCTAAAAGAATCGTCCCATAAGAGGCAATAAAAGCCCCAAAAAGAAGGGCTATGTAGCCTGTGCCGGCCAAAATGCTATTGGCAAAAGGGATTTTTTCTTTAATAACGATCTCGGGGATGATAGCGAGTCGCGCCGGAGAAAACAGACTAGCCATTAAGGCCATCAAAAAAAGGCCTACGTACACAAAAAACCCGTTCGATTCTACCATCGAAACCCAGATCATAAGTGCTCCGGCTATGGAAACTAGTTGAAGCCACTGGATCATAATCCCTTTAGGATAACGATCAGCTAAAGCCCCTCCAAGCATGCTAAAGACCAAAAATGGGGTTACAATAACAATCGAAGTGAGAAAAAGGGTTGTATTTACAGATGCTATCCCAATCAAATCGTTTAAAAAGAAAATAACCAGCATTCTGGCGATTGCATTGTTAAGTGCGATAAAGAACTGGGAAATATTCAGGGCATGGAAACCCGGAGTAAAACCCATGAAATGCGCTTCGTCGTTATTCAACTACACTCTCTTTAGCTAAAAGGCTTTTTCTCTTTTTCCTAACAAGAAAAACGTTAAATAAAAAGGCAAACCTTAAGGTTTGC
>RGXB01000106.1 GCA_010029555.1 bacterium | reverse complement strand
TGAGACCTAAAAAAATCCCTTTTTAGGGGAGCTTAATGGGTGTAAAGGTTAGGGGTAAAAATTTTTTATCCTTAGAGTAAAGTGTATAGCCAAGAAGGGATAAAGTCGTGCATCCCCCTCTTAAAAGCTATTTTGGCTGAAAGGCTGAGAAGGCAGCGGGGTTGAACTGCTGAGCCAGGGGGGCCTCTTGAATGGGGGCTACAAAATTTTGGAAAAGGGCTAAAGATTTTTTGTATACAAGCTGTATGTCCCCCACTTTTCCATGGCGGTTTTTCGCTACAATAAGCTCGGCAGTACCCGGTTTGTCTTGGGGATTGTAATACTCACGTCTGAATAAAAACATCACAATATCGGCATCCTGCTCAATCGATCCCGACTCTCTTAGGTCTGAAAGCATCGGGCGATGCCCTTGCCGCTCTTCAACTTTACGAGATAGCTGAGATAGGCATATCACGGGGATATTCAGCTCTCTGGCAAGGTTTTTTAACATTCTGGAAATTTCGGAGATCTCATTTTGCCGGTTGTCTGAGTTGTAGCTGGCTTTAGGTCCGCTTAGAAGCTGCAAATAGTCAATCACTAAAAGCTTGATATTGAACATCTCTTTCATGCGACGAGCACGTGAGCGTAAATCGGAGATTTTCAGACCGGGTTGATCGTCGATAATCATCGTGTGCTTTTGCATCTCATTTACAGCAGCAACCACTTTTTGATACTCACTGCCTGTCAAGGAGCCGTTTTTGATTTTTTCCGATTCCACCTCGCTCTCCGAGCAGATCAAACGGTGAAGCAGCTCTTCGGAGTTCATTTCCAAAGAAAAGATCCCCACAGGCTCTTTAGTGCGAAAGGCAACATTTTGTGCGATATTCAATGCCAAAGCCGTTTTTCCCATTGAGGGGCGTGCAGCTAAAATCAAAAGCTGTGAGGGGCAAAGACCATTGATCATTTTATCGACATCTAAAAAGTGGCTCGAAAGGCCGGTAAAATGGGCTTGGTTGGGTCCTTTGGTAAGAAACTCCTCTTGCCGATCTTGTAACTCTTTTAAAAAAGGGAGTTTTGTTGAAGCGCGTACACCCGATAGAATATCACGAAGCAAAAAACCCTCTTTGGCCGATTTTTCCTGTGAAATCGTGTAGAGTTTAGACTGGCATTCATCAAGAAAAGAGAGGACGTCGGAGGGTTCTTGTTGCGCTTTTTTTTCCATCTCACTAGCGGTAGAAATCATGCGCCGTAAAAGCGCCTTATCTTTAACCACATTCACATATTCTTCGATATATGCTGAGGTGCCTGCATAATGCGCAATTTCGGTCAAAGCTACAATTCCGCCAACCTCTTTAAGCTCGTCCCTGCGTTTGAGCTCTTCATTAACCAGATGTACGTCCGCCGGGCGGTCGTTGCGGTAGGCCTCCTGCAGGACATGGAAAACAAGCTGATGCTCTTTGAAATAAAAATCTTCGGGCAATAGAGTGTCGGCTGCAACGTTTAATGCGTTGACAGAAGAAAACATCATCCCCAAAACAAGCTTTTCAGCCTCTTTAGATTGGGGAGGAACCCTTATTTTGCTTTTTGAAAAATCTTTCCCTTTTTTTTCTAAGGGTTTTTCTTTGATAGTCATTTCCATAGCTAAGTTCAGAATATAGGGTATCTGGGAAAATTTTCCCATGAAAAATAATCGTGTTACTAAAAGGGGTTCTTCAGTCACTTTTGGATCGTTTTCTAAAAAAATATTGCGCAAATTTTAAAATAAATATAAAGATAGCAGGAATAAAAATCGGATCTTGTTATGGTTGTGGGACAGTTTTTGACACCTTCAGTGCGAGAAGGATTTCTAGAGCGACCCATTTTGTCGAGCGCTATAGCTTTAGTTGGCATCACTGCGCTAGCCTCTTTTGTTCATAGTTCTTTTATGACGGAAGAACCAATGGAGTATTCCTTAAAAAAAATGCGGGATGGGATAGACTCTAAAATTTTTTTTATTTGGGAAAAGGTTCTCGATATCTCGGTTGTAAATCCTCTGAAAAAATGGTTGCCACTTGGAAAAGAGAGCCATTTTGGATCGGACGAGAGCGAAGCCCTGGAGAGAGAGGCGCAGGAAGAATTTGCTAAAAAGGGGTTGTCATTAACACAAATTTTAACAGAAGCCAAAGAGGTTCTCGATTTTCAAGAGGAGATTAAAGTTAACCTTGAGAAGTCGAAAATAGCAGCCACAAGTTCCGGTATCTGCCCTAAAAAAATCACTTTGAATTTAGACCATATTGCAGATAAGACGGATGCCCTGTTTTTTTTGGGCCACGAGCTGGGGCACTCCATCAATGAGGATATTTTGAAATCTCACGTAACAACAATTTTGTCTAACGGGATGACCGTTTATCAGTTATTTAAACTTTTATTGACGATAGATGACCCTGAGACGCCAACTCTTTCTCTACTGGCGCGCCGTTTTTTGCCTATTCTTGGTTGTTTGTATGTAAAGCATGTACAGGAAAGACATGTCGAATTTCGCGCAGATCGCCACGGCCTTTTTCTACTACATGCCAAACAAAAACTGAAAAGTCTGCTGGAAAAATACCACTTAAAAATCACCCCCGAGGAGGCTCTAAAGAGCGCAACCAGTTGGCCTAATCCCCCGGGATATAGGGAGTCTGTTCATTTTCGGTATGAAGAGGGAATGAAAATGAGTGAAGACCCGAATGCCTCTCTAAATACTCTTTAGAGAAAGGCTGATAAAAAGGGAAATTTTTATTTCTAAAAAAAATTACATTTAGTACACTCTTTTGAAAAACCCTTTTTAACTAGGAAAATCAGAGGAATAGTATGATTTCAGGTGGTATGCAACCAGGAAATTGGCTTGCGGCTAAAGCATGGAACATTGAACCCACTATTTTAGCTTTGGAGGCTCTGATCTCCCCCTCAAAAGAATACCCGTATGTAAGATTACGTGAGTCGCAAGAAAATTTTTGGCTTGAACCGGTTCACTTCGACCAGTTGACTACGGAGGAGGGGAAAAGTCGCTTTTTCCGAGAAAAGCTCTCCAGTGTCGAGCTTATACACCATCTGGTAACAAACCAGCTCAAGAGTCATTGCTCTGAGGTTTTGTCGGTTTCTCTTCTTGGTCTTTTGGAGCCACAGATTAAATTGAAGAAATGGGTAATAGATAAATCTCCACAAAAAGCTGTTTGCCATACCTGGGGTCGTTTAATCGTGACTACAACGGCTGAGTTGGCCCGTAAGAAAACCCAACCTCCTCTTTCCCATGTCAAAAGGACAGGCAATCTTATCCTCATAGATATCCCCAAAAAAAAGCCCCCAACGGCGCCGGGCCCTTTTGTTATCGGGCATTTAAGCGCAGGTGGTCCCCAAAGCGCGTTCAAAGTTTTTTCTTTGTCTGTAGAAAAAGAGGTGGCCTCTCCTTAGAAAAGGACCTTTAAAAAGGGTTAGCCCTCTACCTAGGAAATCGATAGATGGTTAATTTTAAAAAAAGCTAGAATACAAAACCTGTTTTTTAAGGTTAAAGCCCAGATTCGATTTCCTATATCGGGGCTTTTGAGAAGAGGTTTATTTCATGTCAAAATCATCAAAAGGGATTCTGGTGGGATCGATTTCGGGATTTCCGGAGTTTTTGCCTAAGGATCAAATAGCTTTTAATACATGTATTGATACGA
>RGXB01000105.1 GCA_010029555.1 bacterium | reverse complement strand
TCAAAAATCCTCCTTTTTTCTAAGGATCAAAAACCGATCTACCGCAAAAAAGAGACCAAGACCTCCTCGCTCTCCAAAATTTTGAAAGCGCATATCCCCAAGGATCTTTTTGTTATTAGCCTTGACCCCTCGAATAAGTTGGTAGAGGAGTTTGAAAAAGGGGTGGTCTATCGCCCGTCTAAACATAAAGAGATTTTCAAGCTTTACGACGAGGGTAAAAGATTCGCTCTCATCGGCGAGGATCTTACCTGTATTTTGGCCAACCAGCTCAATCGGGACACTTTAATCACTGCAATAGAAAATCGGAAAACCTTTGCCTCCGTTCATGGTCGTATGTTAGCCCAATTTTCCATAGCAACCCAGCCGATAGGTTCTGTATTGACTACAAAATCGAGACCCGGACTGATGTACGTGCGTCATCTCAAAGGCTTTATTGCGGGAAACAAACCTTTCAAAGAGTTGACGATCTATCGCAATGACCAAGCGATAATCACCCTCAAGAATCTCGATTCTTTTGTGGAATTTGAAGAGTACGATGAATCCAAACTAGATCAGGCTTTGATTCATGAGGCGAATGGGGTCAAGTTCTGCTATTATTACCTCAAGGCTATTCAAGAAGATGGCGCCTATCTTATCACTTCCCCTATCTTTATTGAGGATAACGAACATCATGAGACCGAAGAGGTCGTTCAAAAAAAGAAGGTAGTAGCTAAAAAATAGCCCCCCCTTTGGATGTACCTACCGAACGTGGCTCAGAGCTCTTTTCTTTTGAACCACGTCCGGCAAACCTGTTTAATCTTTTTCATAAACAAACAATAACTTTAGTCTAAAAGAGGTTTTTTAGATTTTTTTTGTACTATTCAACCCTTTTTTTTTAAAAAAACACTGAAAAAAATCGCAACAATTCCTATTTTCGACCCCTATTTTTTGGTCTGTTTCCTCCAAAAGGGGTCCGGGTGTATTTTCTTTTGTAGTTATATGCTCTATATCCATGGAATTCATAGCTTCGGGGGGGGTTACCAAAAGGGGGAAAATTACAGAGGTATTAGGGACGGTTTGTGGGAGAAAGGCAGGCGAGTGTGGTTTCTCAATGTGTTGCAGGCGCCCATCAAGGGGCTTTTGCACTTGAATAGTGTCAGTTGCGTATGGCAAGAGTTCTAAGGCTACGTTTGTAATCTCCTCCTTTGTGTCCTCTCGAGGTGTCTGTTGAGGTGTAGCTTCAACGTAGACAACAGCAAAATCTTCGTCCACATAGAAATCGACATTTTCAAGGCTTGTAGTTTGCATGATAAAGAATCCTAATTCTAATTATTTTCCCTTAAAAAGCCGCATCTTAATAAGAACTTTAAAAGTACAAACCATAGCTCAATTAATTATTAATTGGTAGAATCATTTCTATGCAGAAAACCTTAATACTAGCCTCAAATTCCAAAAGAAGAAAACAGATTTTGGAAAAAATCGGACTTCGTCATAAAGTTGTCCCCTCCCATTTCGATGAGGATCTTATCCCCTTAACCCATGGAGTAGAGAACTATTCTTTGGAGGTAGCTCTTTCAAAAGGGAGACTAGTAAGCGAAAAATATAATGAGGACTGGGTTTTGTCAGCTGATACTTCTGTCTATTTTGCTGGGGGCCATCTCAATAAACCAAAATCCCATAAAGAGGCCGAAGAGATGCTTTTTTCTCTACAGGGAAAAGAGCATATCGTGACAAGCGCTATCGCTTTATTTCACCAAAACAGAGTCTTTTCGGCGGCGCATTTTAACAAAGTTTTTTTCAAACCTTTCAATTCTGACTGGATTCGATATTACCATAGTACTATAGATGTATTAGATGCGGCTGGAAGCTACATGATCGATGGTTTGAGTTCCCTTTTTATAGAAAAAATTGAGGGGACGCAAGAATCGGTTATGGGATTACCAGTCCATTTATTAGAAGATCTCATCAAAAAACATGGAGGCCAGCTGTGCGATTTTACCGATTACTCTCTTGCTCCTCCCTAATTTTTTGTGTATTGGGGTACTCTATCACAGAGACCGGCCAAAAGCAGATTCTGCACCTTGCTGCCGTGGGGGAGATTGATGAGGCGATCAAGACCTATCAAAAGCACTCCCAAAGCTCTAATGAGCACTCTATAGATCTTTTAGAGCAAATCGGCCTAAAAATCTTACAGATGGGATTCAAAACACAAGATCCTGAGACCTGTCTTTTATCTTTGTTTGGGGCCAATATCGCACGCGTGCCGGTTGATCGAAAATTTCTAACGCGCGCATTTAAAAGCTCAAATCCCCTTCTTCAGAGCGCAGCTCTACAAACCCTTTCCATGGAAGAGATGGACGACACCGAAAGCATTCTCAAAGAGGGGGTAAAATCCGACTTTTTGATGATCAGGCTAGAGACCCTTTTTCAACTGGTGCAAAGGCACTCAAGACATGCTATGGGTCTTGTCGAATCGCTAAAAAATATCCTCCATCCCCAGCTCCATTTTTTCTTTCCAGAATTTTATGCACTCGATGGAACCGATGAGTCGATCAACATCCTGAAGCAAATGACGCATGATCCTAATATCTACGTGAGAGTCAGTGCAATCCTTTCTGCAGTAAAATATGACCGAGACACCCTCCTTAGCGTTATCAGAGCCGTTGTTACCCATCCCCATCCGGTTGAGCAGGAGGTCGCAGCCCACGCCTTAGGTGTTTTCAAGGACATTGAGGCTAAACCAAAACTCGAAAGATTGACAAAATCCGCAAGTCCCGACGTTCGCCTAGCCTCTTCTTTGGCTTTGCTCAAACTAGGATTTTTTGAACATAAAGACGAGATCGTGCGCCTTGCTCAATCGGGTCACCCGTTTGCGATCTCTACACTTGGAGAGGTAGGCGGAGGGACAAAAGAGCTTTTGGATCTATTGAAAAGTCCCCACCACATGACCCGCTATCGTGCAGCCTATGCGCTCTTAAAACAGAGAGATCCCCGCTGTTTGGCTACCATAATTGAGATCCTTGTAACCCCTACATATGACCTGAATTTGGTCCCTTTCTTTAGCCCGGCAAGGAGCCTGTCCAGTTTTGAGTCCTATTTTGGACCTATCAAAGAGGCCGAATTGAAAAACTCCATCGCCTCTTACACCAATTTCATCAAACAATCGATGCTGATTGAGGCTTTAGATCTAGGCGAATCCTATTTTCTTAATATTGCAACAACTCTTTTCTCTTTAAAAAAATCGGAAATGATCCCCGTCCTTGTCAGACTTTTAGAAAATCTTCAGTCGAAAGAGGCGGTCGATTTACTTAAAAAATCGACACAGATGCCCGGTGCACCATTCATCAGATCCTATGCAAACCTCGCTATGTACCGGCTTGGCAATTACAAAGAATTTGATAAAGCTACCATCGAATTTGTGAAAGACTCGGTTTCTAGTGAGATGATCTCTTTTCAACCGATGGACCTTGACCCAAGAAACAAAACACAAAATAACCCATTTCAGCTCACCCCGTCGGAAAAATCCCAGCTTCTTCTCGAAACCTTTGAAGCACTTCTCATACGTCATGAAAGCGAAGGAATTGATCTTATTTTAGAATGTATATTGAAAGGTCACCCCAATAACAGGTATGCTTTAGCTGGATTACTCTTAAAGATGATACAGTGAAATTAGCTTGGTG
>RGXB01000104.1 GCA_010029555.1 bacterium | reverse complement strand
GTACCGAAGGCTAAAGCTCCGTGTCAATATTTATATACATGTTCTTGGTCCCATACATTCTGCGCCCTTTGAAAAACGGTATCATTCATGAGGTGATCGAAGAGCCTGACGGAGCCGCTCACGTCGATCCCAAGGGAGCCATCGATAGGATTCAAGAGTCGATTAGGAGCCATTTTCACGAGCTATCCCTTCTCTCGCTTGAAGATCTTATGCAACAACGTTATACTTTCTTCCGACAAATGGGAGAAGTGGACGATTGTTTGATTTGATCAAAACCTGCTTAAAAATTCAGCAGTTTCGCAAGCTGGGTTTTTGGGTAATTTTGTCGATGCTTTTCATGAGCATGGCTGAACAGTGTGAAATTCTTTGGGTAGCGATGCTAACCTCTGTAGGGCAAGATTTCGGATTGCTTAAGGGGGGAATGATTGGAGATTTTTCCAAGTGGATTTCTAAGACGATTTTACACGAATCGACAGCGTTGCAAACGCTCTTGATTGTTTCTGTCCCCGTAGCTTTATTCAAAGCCGCCTCGCTGTTCTGGGGGAGGTTTTTAGTCCAAAAGCTGTCGATTCAAGTGAGTCGTGAGCTAAGAGATAATTATTTTGCCCATCTACAACAGCTTCCCATGAAGTTTTTCCAGCAATACCACATAGGCTCACTATCCCAAAAAGTGACTGGGGATTCACAGCAAATCGCCATTTCGATCAACTCGTTTTTTCGGAATGTGATTATAACCCCTTTTAAGTTGCTCTCTTCGGTAAGTTTTTGCCTTTTCTTGTCTTGGAAACTCTCTTTGGTGATCCTAGTGGGATTTCCCCTTCTGGTGATTCCCTTGGTCATCCTGACAAAAAAAGTCCGCTCTTCCACAAGACAGCTGATGAAAAACCAGGAGCTTTTTTCCAGCACCCTTTTAGACTATCTCTCCGGTATACAGACGGTAAAGATGTTCTCAATGGAGTCCTTTTCTCTACAGAAATATAAGGAGGAGAACGCCCGGATGGCTTTTTATGAGCAAAAAGCGGCGAAATACGATCTCATGACAAGACCCATCCTCCATTCGATTACCTCTCTATGTCTTGCGGGTATTATCCTTACAGGGCTGTATGCTTTACAGATGTCGGTTCCCGATCTGATCGCTTTTTGCGGGATCTTGCATTTAACCTATGACCCTATCAAAAAATTTGCCGAGGAGAACGCAAGTATCCAAAGAGGGGTTGCGGCCCTTGAGCGCATGGTTTCAGTAATGGAGGTAAAACCGCAGCAAGATCATAAAGAGTGTGTGGCGATTGAAACTTTTGAGGACTCTATTGTGTTTGACAAGGTGAGCTTCAAATATGAAGATCAGTACGTTTTAAGGGATGTTTCTTTTTCGATCAAACGGGGGGAGACGGTTGCGATTGTTGGGGCTACAGGATCGGGAAAGTCGACAATTTTGAATCTATTACCCCGTTTGTATGAGGGAATGGAGGGGGATATCCGTATTGACGGAAAAAGTATACGTGATATTCGGCACGATTCTCTACGAAACCTTGTCTCCTATGTAACTCAAAAGCCGTTTTTGTTCTTTGATACGATTCGTAAAAATATTAGTTTAGGCAAACCTTTAAGCGAAGAGTCGCTCAAGCTTGCCGCCTCGCAAGCCTATGCTGACGAGTTTATTGACCGACTGACATTAGGGTATGATACCCATTTAAGCGAGACCGGTAAAAACCTCTCTGGGGGGCAACAGCAAAGGCTGGCTTTAGCGCGAGCTTTAGCAAAAAAATCGCCGATTCTCCTTTTAGATGAGGCTACCTCGCAGCTAGACGCATTTAGCGAGGAGAAAGTCAAACAGGCGGTGGAAAATATGCAAGGAAAACTCACTCAGATCATTGTTGCGCACCGGCTAAAAACTGTAGAGAAGGCGGATCGAATCATAATGATGAAAGAGGGGAAAAAGCTAGGAGAGGGGACAAAAGAGACTTTGTACCAAAGCTGCCCCGAATTTAAAACCATGTGGGATCTTAACGACCTCTCGATGTGTCGAGAATCCTAAATTTTAAATAACCGAAAAATTGAACGAATATTATGTATTTGCACGTACCAGCAGAATTCATGGCCTATAGCGTGATGAAGCCCCAGGACTTAGAGGCGATTTTTTCTCCCCGTACTAAAAGAAAAGTTGAAGTCGATCCAATTTATCAACCTCCTGGGAAAAAATCGAAACAGCAAAACCTGAACGGGTACGTATCTCTTGGTGAAACGGCCCCTCACGGTATGAAAAGCAGGATCACTCAAAGTAAAATAGAAAACCTATTTACTCAGCTGTTCCCCTGTATAGAAAAACACCAACCCTAATTTATAGGTAAGATCTTGATCCCTTTTGAATTTTTCCCATTTGATATAAGTCACCCCGGCTACAGATCACCAACCGAGGCCCTAGTGTATATTGAAAAAACTCCATCACTGCACAGGCTGTTTTCAGCTTGTATTCCCTCTAGTATTTTTTAATCACCGCTGTATCATTTGGTGAAGCTATAGAACTTTCCCCCCGCTCACTATTTTTGTTTTTTTTGATGATTTTTTCTTTAACTTGGTATTTTTCGTCTTTTTTTTCATGTTCTCTTTTTTCTCCTTATAATTTATAAATATATTTACTTTATTTTCAGGTCAAGGTTTTGAGAGAATCATTTGCCTGAAAAAAGGGGGGGTATAGTAGGAACTTCTGATTATTCAGAAAATTGCACACCGGTGTGTGATTATCAGGGGCTCTAAAATCTTTTGAAATTCGGAGCCTTAGCCTAGGCGGACCATTTGCATCAAACCTCTAATTCCAACCTATCTCCCTAAAATTGAGTATGTACCATCCCCTCAGGCAAATGGTTCTCTCAAAACCTTGACCTTTAAATAAAGTAGATATATTTATAAATTATAAGGAGGAAAAAGAGAACATAGATAAAAAAAATACCAAGTTAAAGAAAAAATCATCAAAAAAAACAAAGAGTTCGCCTGAAATAAAAGGGGGGCTGTGGGAGTGCAGAACACCTGAGGAATGTGCTGAAAAAAGGGATTGGATGAGAAAACAATAAATTTATTTACTAATTATAAGGAGAAAAAAGAGAACATGAAAAAAAAGACGAAAAAACCCGATACAAAGAAAAAAAAATCAAAAAAAACAAAGAGTTCGCCTGAATTAAGGGGCGGGGGGAATACTGACTACATGTGTTTCCATTAGATTATAAGAGTTTTTGAACCTAATGCATTGGAGAAAAGCTATGTCATTTAAAAAATGATTACGGCCACTTATTACCAGCATAGAAGGAATCTAAAGCTTTTGTTTTTGAAGGCTTACCCGAAACAAGAAGAATGAAGAGAAAAAAGAGAACAAAAAAAAAGACCCTAAAAAGATTAAAAAAACGATTGTCCAATAAAAAATCGAAAAACAAGAAGACCATGGGGGGATTGCTGTTGCCATAACAGGTTTATGATTGTCCCTGCCAAAATTCATCTAGGAAACTCCTTGCTCATTTCCTTTCACGCCAAGATCAAAATCCGAAAAGGTAAATCTAGATCTTTTCCCCAGTCACCTTAGCGCTCCTGTTCTTTAAACCCAAATCACCACAGGGTTTAGCCTAGGCTGAAAATTTGCATCCTAGCCCTAATTCCGACCTATCTCCCTAAAAATGAGTATGTACCATCCTCTCAGGCGAATGGTTCTAACAAAACCTTGAC
>RGXB01000103.1 GCA_010029555.1 bacterium | reverse complement strand
ATTTTTTTCCCGGTTTTAACTCTTTCAAAGAGTCGACGGAAAATTCTGTGAATCCCAGCGCCTCTCGTATTGTCTCTACGGCGTGGTAGGGATCGGGGGAGCGCTGGATGAGAGAATCAAGCTTTTTATGTAATGGTACCATCAGCTCTTATTACCTCAAAACCGACCCTTTTTGCAAGCTTTTGTGGGAGGTGAATAGAGCCATCCTCTTTTTGATTCGATTCTAAGAGGGCAACCATCAACCTTGAGGTGGCAAGACCGGAGGCATTGAGCGTGTGGACAAAATCGAGAGCGCCATCTTTTTTTCTGTAACGGATATTGGACCTGCGCGCTTGGTAACAGGAGCAGTTGGATGCAGACGAGACCTCGTAGTAGCGATTCTGGCCATGAAGCCAAACCTCAATATCCACCGTCTTTGCGGCTGCAAAGGACATGTCATCACTGCAAAGGAGCATATCGCGGTAGTGCAATTCAAGCGTTTCAAGGATCTCGTGTGCCGACTGGATCATCTTTTCATGCACATTAGGGCTCGTTTCAGGAGTGGTTAGTGCAAACAGCTCGACTTTATAGAATTGATGGGTGCGAATCAAACCACGCTCATTCGAACCTGCAGCTCCCGCTTCGCGACGAAAGCAGGGAGTCAAAGAGGTGAGGAGTAATGGGAGCTCTTTTTCTTCTAGTATCTCATCGCGGTAAAGGCTGTTTATTGGCACCTCTGAGGTGGGGATCAAATAGAGGTGAAAATCCTCATCTTTGAGCTTGAAAAGCTGACTCTCAAATTTCGGCAGTTGTCCTGATGCATACATCGTCTCTGGCCGCACAAGCAACGGCATCATACGCAGATGGAAACCATTTTTTTGGTGAGTTTCCAGCATCAAGTTCCAGAGAGCCAGCTCGATTTTTGAGGCGACGTGGTTGTAAATAGGGAATCCGCGGCCCGAAACTTTTGCCCCTCTTTCAAAATCAAATAGACCTAATGCGTCGGAGAGTTCGACGTGGTGTTTAAATAAAAATCCGAGCTCTTTTTTTTCCTGGAAGCGGTGGATCTCAACGTTGTCGGCAGCTGATGTTCCAAAGGGGACCTCAGAAAAGGGGAGGTTAGGGTACTCGCTTAGGAGGGTTTTGACCGTCTCTTCAAGAGACGCTTGCTCTTTGGAAAGTTCGGCTTCTTGGGTTTTTAATGCAGACATCCGTTCTATTTCTTTAGACGAATCTTCATTCTTAGCTTTTTTAAAGCCCACCTCTTTTGCAAGGCGATTTTTTTCGGCTCTTAGATTTTCTAGCTTAGGGGTGATTGCTTGCCATTCTTTGTCAGCTTTAATCAAGGGGGCGAGGTCAATTTTAGGATCTTTAAGACGCAGCCGCTTTTGAACAACTTCGGGTTCCTTACGGATAAGTTTGATATCTAGCATAATAGGTTCAAGTATAGCTCATTGATTTCAAATTTGTCTACCGGTGAAATCGGGTGAACTGCTAGAATCAAGTGTTATGAATGCATACCCAGAACCGCAATGTCCGATCATCATCCGCTACCATCGATTGCTAGAGGCCTTTTCCCGATCAGACGATGAGAGAGACTTTTACTTAGATCGTATCGAAGGAGCTATCATTTATCTGGATTTGGATAAACCTGAAGAGGAGATCAAGGAAGCGGAAAAAGAGCTGAATCACCATTCAAACCGCTACATTCCTGTCCCAAAACTTACCTATTACGAATCAAAAAAAGTGATGGAAGGGTTTGTCAATGAAAAAGTTTACGACATCGACACTAAAGAAAAACTTTTAGATATTATCAGCTCCCAAGAGGCCAAGGAAAATTTTCTTGAATTCGTTTTTGATCACTTGACCGAGTTGGATAAGTGGCAGCAATTTTATTTAGAGCGGTTTAAAGTTAGAATCATCGAGTGGTTGTGCAAACATCGAGTCTTTTTTACGTTTGAAGAGGACTTGGAGATGCCTAAAAATCTTTTGGAAAAGGCAAAACTCCATCTTTTCGATGTAAAGGTTCCAAAAGATGTTGCCCAAGCCAGAGATATCATTAATATTAAAGCCGCAAGCTACCAGTCTGCAGACAGCTACGTCCAAAAACCGAGAAGGGGAAGGCCTCCAAAAGCTTTGCCCAAAGTGGAGACCGAACCACAGTTTACAATGGACATTTTTAAAACATGTTCCCCGACTCTTCGCCCTTTCCTCTATCTTTCCGATTACAATCCCGATGCAATCTACTTCTCGACAAAATTCCAGCAAACCCAGGAGCTCAACCAGAGTCTGCGCGGAATAGAAAGACCTAAGGTCGATTCCCGTTTGGAGATGCTCTCCCAGCGTTTGGAGTCGCTCCGCCATCTTTCGGGAAAGCTAGGATCTCTACCCGGTTTGGATCAGCCTCAAGACCGCAAGGTGATAGAGACGCTCAAACTTACCCCCGCCTTAATTGCGCCGGAAGAGAATCGGATGGCCAAAGTTTTTGGTGGTTCGGTTCCTGAGGCTCCCAAGAAAAGGGGAAGACCGCAAAAAGGGGAGGCGGAATCGAAGAAAATTCTCGAGAAGAAATCGATCGATAAGAGAATTAAGCAAGTAAGCCCAATTCGACTGAAGAAGGGATAATGCAAGGATTTTGCTCGCTTGGATCCGGCTCCAAAGGGAACTCTACAGTTCTCAAAGGGGCTAACTCTGTTTTTTTAATTGATGCCGGCTTTTCTATGAAAAAGACCGAAGATCTCCTATCGCGCATTGGAATGGATCTCAGACAGATTCAAGGTATTTTGGTAACCCATGATCACCATGATCATATAGCCGGCCTTGAAATGATTGTTAAGCACTATGAGATTCCTCTGTACACCAACTGTGAGACTGCGAAAGTTTTGCATGCTGCAATGAATGTGCGACCAAAATTTAAAATCTTTGAGACCGGTGTAAGTTTTAAGCTAGACGAGTTTTTGGTACACCCTTTTTCTATTCCCCATGATGCGGTTGAACCGGTGGCTTTCACCTTTTCGTTCGAAGAAAAAAAATTCGGAATCTGCACAGATATAGGATTTGTGACACCCGTTGCTGTAAGAGCTTTGCAAAATTGCACTCACCTTCTTTTGGAATCTAATCATGATGTGGGGATGGTACATGCAAGCAATCGCCCCCAAGTATATAAAAAAAGGGTTTTAAGCAAGCAGGGGCACTTGTCCAATGAGGAGTCCAGGACCCTTCTTGAGGCAGTCTTTCATGAAAAGCTGGAGATGGTTGCTCTGGGGCATCTTTCTTTGGAGTGCAACTGCCCGGAGGCGGTTTTGAAGGCCATGGAGGGTATAGCAACCCCCATAAAACTTTTGCATCAAGAGGGCCCTAATCCTTTCTTCTCTTTTGTGCAAGAGACAGTCTGCCTCTAAAAAAAGGCTGTAAATTTTTTTTGTACTAGATAAGATTAAACAAGATCGGGGCGAAATAGCACTTTCCTTGCCTTGGCTCCATCCGGAGGGCTTATGATCCCCTTGCTCTCCAGCTCATCTATTAGGCTAGCGGCCCGCGCATATCCGATTTTTAATTTTCGTTGTAAAAAAGTTGTGGAGGCGTTGTTGTGCTGCACAACGATCTCTAGAGCTCTTGAGTAAAGAGAATCGCTCCCTTCCCCCTCCTCGTTGTCATCAGCAAAAAGAGGATCTTCCGAAAGTGTGTCAAAAGATTGTATTAAATAATTTGCAGGGCGCTGATCTTGGATAAATGAGACGACCCGATTGATATCTTCGTCCCGAATATAAACCCCTTGCGCCCGCAAAATTTGGGATGTCTGGGGAGGGAGAAAAAGCATATCTCCGTTGCCTAGCAAAGCTTCGGCGCCATTATCATCTA
>RGXB01000102.1 GCA_010029555.1 bacterium | reverse complement strand
TTTTTGAGTTACGTAACGGCCTATCTGAAAGCAAATTACCCGGCACATTGGATGGCGGCATTGATGACGTGCGATATGGCTGATATCTCAAAGGTTGCAAAACACAGTGCTGAGTGTAAAACAATGGCCATAGCTGTACTGCCCCCTTCGATCAATGAATCACAAAAGTATTTTACTCCTACGAATGAGGGGATCCGGTTTGCTTTAGGGGGAATTAAAGGGATTGGCGAAGGGGTAGTACAAACGATCATAGAAACGCGTCGCAATGAGGGAAATTTTAAAAGTCTTGCCGATTTTGTCCAAAAAATAGATCTGAAGAAGATCGGGAAAAAAACGATAGAGACGCTGATTGAAGCAGGGTGTTTCGATGATTTTTCTCCCTCAAGACGTGCCCTTTTAGGGCAAACGGGAGAGCTGTTTGATGCGAGCGTAAGGACCCAAAAAGAAAAAACCAAAGGCTACATCTCGTTTTTTGGTGAAGAAGATCCTAAAGAAGAGCAAAAAGTTTTTCATGAAGATCCCCCTTTAGAGAGGCTGTTCAAAGAGCGTGAGCTACTTGGATTTTATTTGACAGGGCACCCTTTACAACTCTATCAAAAAGAGATTGAGGGGCTTGATGCGGTCTCGATAGACACATTAATGCACCTAGAGCAAAGCGATGTTTTAGTAGTCCCCTTTGTGATTGAAGACCTCGAGTTTAGGCTTTCGCAAAAAACGCAAAAAAAATTCGCTCTCTTAAAAGCTTCGGATCAGAGCGGAATGGTCGAGCTGTTGGCTTGGAGCGATCTCATGGATGCTAAAAGTTCCCATTTCAAGGAAAATGCGCTGCTTATCGGCTTAATTGAATTGGATAGAAGAGGTGGCGAACAGAAGCTGATGCTAAAAGATCTTTTTTCATTTGATGGGATGAATCAAAAAGATATTTTAGAGTATCGTGATAAACTACGTTCATCTCAAAAAAGTTTTTTGCAAAAAAAGGCGCAGCAGGAGAATAGGGGGAGTGCTATGAAAGCCAAAGAGGAAAAAAAAGAGGCCACGTTGAAGCTTTACTTGAATGAAGCAGAGATGGGGCACCAAGCCGTTGTAAATTTAAAAAAATTGTTTCACGCACATCCCGGAAAATCACCCGTACATATCCAAATAGGCCCTACTTCTTTAAGGATTGATGAGAGCTTTGGGGTGAAAATTACTGAGGAGCTACTCATGACGCTTAAACAGATGCAGTATGTGGAGAGTGTGTCCAATGAGGAGGCACCTCTCTAGCAAGCCTTTAACGCACTTATTGTTAGGTGTTAAATAAAAAATTATGCACATTAAAAATGTTGATTGATCACGCCGATTGGGGTTGCGGGGTTACGTTTTAAGTGCTATACTCTTGATTTATGAAAGCACTAGCTCTATTTTCAAGTATTGTATTTACATTTTTTAGTATTGAGGGGAAAGCAGCTAAACTCCCTTTTGACCAGCTTTATACCCAGCTACAGAATGCGTTAGATACGCAGGATCTCAAGTCTGCTAAAAAAAGTGCTGAGGTGATTGTTGATCTGTACCAGGATCACCCAATGTCTCCTGAGGTCTATTTTCAGCTCGCCTCCTTGTATTTGAAAGAGGGGGAATATGAAGCCGCATTTGAAGCCGTAGAGCTGTATTTGAAAAAAGATGCAACGCTCAGGTTTTATGAGGAGGCCTATAAAATCAAGCTAGAGGTAGCGCACCATTTTGCAAAGGGTTTTAAAAAACACATAGCCGGTCTAAAGGTGCTACCTAAGTGGATGCCAGCCCAAGAGGATGCGCTTGATATTTACGACGAGATTCAGGCTGCGGTGCCAAGATCGGATATAGCAGCTGAAGCTCTTTATGCAAAGGCCGCCTTGCTGTTGCATTTAGAGGACTATAAAGGGGCATTAGATACCTTTCAGATTTTTTTGAAAAAATTTGGTCAACATGCCTTAGCGCCCCATGCCCACATCAAAATTGGGGACATCTACGTTTTCAATACAAAAGTCCAGCAAAATGACGACAGCTTTTTGGCTCTCGAGCGATTAAACTACCAGCGTTTTAAAGACAATTTTCCCTCTGACCCGAGACTAAGAATTGCCGAAGGGCAAATTAAAAATATCGAGGAGATCCTGGCGAATGGGATGTATGAGATAGCAGCTTATTACAAACGTACCAAGCGTCACGACGCAGCGCTTCTTTACTATACGCAAGTGATACAATCTTACCCTAAGTCTGTAGTTGCTCATAAGGCGGTAAATACAGTACAGTACCTCCGTGAGAAGTATTCCGATCTTAGAGAAAAGTATCCTGTCGAGGATCTTGAGATCATTGTGGATGTTGTGGAAGAGCTCCCAGATATTGTTCAAGAAGAGAGTGATCAAAAAGTTCACTAATCGTTTAGTGCTGGCCGCTCTGTTTGTTTTTTCAGGGTGCCAGTATCAATTTGTCCAGCCTAAAAATCAACCCACATTAGAGCTCTCATTTAAGGGTGCCTATACTTCCGCTGCATTTGAAGAGGAGATGCGCCTTGAGCTACAAAGGGCAACCGGGTACCGGGTAGTCCATTCAAATGGACGCTATTTGGTAGAAATTACGCTAGATCAACAAAGAAAAGAGACTATCGGTTTTTTACACGATCGTCAGCCTTTAACGGGGGAAATTCTGGATCGCCTGTTTCCTAATGAAGGGAGGGCCGTTTTGGGTGCTAAAATCACGCTTATTGACAAACATGATTTAAAGAGTATATTCGAGAATAGAAGGCTATTTGCATCGGCCGACTTTGATTTTACCAACCCGAATACTTTGAGAGATACCCTGTACGACAACCAACCTTTGGTGGAATATTCTCTAGGTCAGTTTGACTCTGAGTATGGTGCGTATGATGTAGCTTACGGGTTGGCCAAAAAAAAACTTGCTAAACAACTTGCCCTTTATTTAGGAGGGGTATGTCTCGAGAAATGAGATTGAAAGTTCCAGCTGATATATCCCAATACCCTAAAGTGTTGGATTGGGTCGAATCGGGGATTGCTTCCTCTCAAATTCAGCTTTGTGTTGAAGAGATATTCATCAACATTTGCTCATACGCTTACCCCGAAAAAAAGGGAGAGGTGGAGATTGTTTTTCGCAAAAATGCAGAGGATGTAGAGTTTGAATTTATCGATACGGGTATAGAGTTCAATCCTTTAGAGTACCGACGCCAAAAACCTATAGATGAACCTGGTGGGTTTGGGATTTATATTGTGAATCACCTTATGGATTCTGTCACCTACGAGAGAAGAAATGACCAAAATCATCTTAAACTAACCAAGAAAAACTCATAGCGTAAGCTTAAAAAGGGGAAAATCTCTTTTTTGTCGGGTTTAGAATTCCTCGATCATTTTTTGGAGCACATCTTCGTTGTCCATAATCTCCTTCAAGAAATGTCTCAAGGCCCTAAGAATATATTTTGGGGAATTATAGATCCCTGCAGTTCTAAAAACGAGGTCTAAAAGCGGGGTTTCATCCTCGATATACGCTATAAGAGTGAGTGTTTCTTTATCTGTTTCCCCTTGTTGTGGGACTATCCAGACTGCGAATTGATGATTGAAGAGAGTTACTTTATCCTCCTCCTCGATCACGTGAAAATAAAAAGGGTGCTGCTGTAGCAGATCTTGATCTTGATCGTTACAGTTTAAAAGGTTATGATCGCGTAAAAGAGGAAGATCGATATTGATGATGCCATCGTGGTTAAAAAAAGAAAGATCAGAAAAAAATTCCTCGAAAGCGCGTTCTAGTTTTCCAGGGTTTGGCATCCCTCATCCTTATCAGATTTTTCCCTTTCCCATAGAAGGACTACTTTTA
>RGXB01000101.1 GCA_010029555.1 bacterium | reverse complement strand
CAAAAAAAGTTCTACCGTGTGGGACAAAGGATAGTGACCCACATCATGCAAAAGCGCTCCGAGCCGAACGGCTTGTCTATAGTAGGCCCAGTGTTCTTTTTCCGCTTCTTTAACAGCCAGCTGATCAAAAAGCAGGGTGGCTACATGCATCACCCCGATAGAGTGAGAAAAACGGGTATGCGTGACCCCTGGATACACATGAAAAGCGGGACCACACTGATAGATATGGACAAGGCGAACCATAAAAGGGTGGGCTAGAAGCTGCTCTTCAATGGCGTTGAAAGGGATAAAGTTGTGTATCGGATCAAAAATTTGCATTGTTTCCAATTGTATCGTTTCCCCGTATTATTCGACTCTATGAAAATAAATTTTACTATTAAATTGATGTTTTAGTCTTGAAGGTGCCAAAAAAAGACCAAAATGCACTCAATAAAAGTGTCAAAAAGTAGCTTGAAAACCAGGTGATTAAAGGGAAGTGAAATCCAGAAAAGGTGAAAAGAAGCCAAACAGAACAAAAAGACAGTAAAAGTAGCAGGGCGTTTTTTCCAAGCATTAACGGGATGATCGTGGATGAGGGGACCCCAAAAAACCTAAGGTTCAAAATTCCGGTCAAAGAGTGCCTATAGACCGACGCAAACAGTATATTCAAGAGAACAAACAGACAAGCGAAAAAAGCTCCACCTTGTAGTCCGTACTTTTTCATGAGGGGCGATTCCTGATACAGAGCCCAGCCAAGACTTTTAAAAACCTCATTTTTTGTAAGGGGTTTGAGGTTGTCTTTTTTTAAACCCACCCCTTTTTGTGCAGTCGTTGCAAAATAGACTTTACTTGCCGTTGTGTAGGTTATCGGATCTATAGCACCGAGAAGCACACTTGTCTGAATTTTTTTGGCATGCTCGAGTTTTACAAATGAGCTGGAGGTCGCATCGGTCAAAACATGAAGTCTGGGCTCCCCCATTTCTTTATGTGTTTTAAGGATGAAACTTTCGAGCTTGGAATTTCCTTGCGATTCAATAAAGCCCTTTAGGTCCTCGTTGTTCACCTCAAATAAAACCATTCCGCTAGTAGCCTGAATAAACGATGAGGCGATTTGTCTTGAGGTGCGAAAAAAATGCACCTGATCAATAAATAAAACGAAAAAAGCTACGAAAAGGGCATGAAAAACCCATTTTAAAGCACTATTTTCCTGAATAGATCTTGTGAACATGAGATAATCCCCCTTCAATTTTTATATAAAAAAGCCGTAATCACGATGAAATTGGGTGCACTTCTAGCGTGTTCATTTAGGTTACCCTAAATGCTTTTTTTTGAAAAAATGAATCCCAAATAAATGTTATTAGGTATAAAACATTTCCAGAAAACAGAAGATATTTTTATAGTGAACAAACCAAATAGAGAACAAAATGGTCGCTCTTTTGTAACATTTGCTTAAAAACCCATTTAGAAGGGGCTCACACCTTCAAAGCTAGGGGCTTAGATTATTAAGGTCATTTATGCGATCGATGAGCATTTTTGCGAATTCAGGAGAAGAGAGCGCAACTGATCCATCAGGAAGATCCAAAGAGACATTCTGAGATGCACCCCAATTGCTCTGAACAGCATTTGCGCTTTTTTGTAACGCGGTGAAAAAGGTGCGTAGAGGTTGAATTTTTTCTCTTATTGCGACTAATTTTTCTTGATCCGCCGGCGAGGTGAGGTTTCCAAGGGTAGAATGGTAGTCGTCGTCTGATAGTCCTCCGCTTAGTTGATCTAGCACGCTATTTCCAGCTAGCGTTCCAAGTAAGTTGAAAAACTGGGCTGTGAAATTATTGGATGAATGTTGAACATCAGGAGGAAGTCTGTTCCTATAGGTTCCTAAATCTGGATTAAAATTTGGCGGTAGGTCTAAAGAGGTGTTACCATCATAAAAATCTATAGTTTTATTCACGTAAACAGGCCCGCCATCGATTGTATATACACGCAAGGTATACCCATCCGTAATCGTTTGGTCCGTATCATAACTGTCGAGCAAGGCCTTTAGACCACCAGCGCCGTTTTTTAAATTCGGCGAGATCGGGATAGACAGGTTCCTCGTTTAACCCATTGTAAGCTTTTTCACAAGCCAGATAACTTTTGATGTATGAATCCGCCATAAAACACCTCTCCTCTACTACGGGACTAGAGCCCCCATAAGATTATTGTACTATGTTTTCCTTTGAAATTCAATATTTTTTTATAAATATTTTTAAAATAGGCGCTACGAAAATAGAACTGATTGACTTTCAATAGGTTCGTTTATACAACAAAAATAATATTTTATAACTAATTGAAAATCAATACATTACAAATTGTTCAACAATCGTTATGCCAGTTGCTACCCCCCACCTAAAACAACCTTTTTGATACCTAACTGCTTGAGATTGAGCAGGGGGCAAAATAGCATACCGATTTTTTTCTAGCGAGAAACAACCTTCAAAATGTTTTTGAGATGGTAAAATTGGCTCCAACCCCTTTTTGCGACGATTGGGAAAAAATGTCTTTGGGCTCTTTGTTCTCTCGTAGATCTCTGACAGTTTTTTGGGCAACTGGAACATCGGCGTTTACATAAACCGCCAGAGTATTTCCGTCTTTTAGAGCAAATTCATACCCCAAGGTACCCGTCAAAGAAACACCCTTTTTTCCCGTGAATTGATGAACGGACAGATCCTCTTTCAAGGACTGATCGTAGGTGGTTTTCACCCCTGTAATCAGATGCTTGTCACTGGAAATCTGGTGTTTATAATGCCAGCTTCCGCTACCCTTGAATCCACTTTCCCGAATGGGGTACTTAGGTTGTTTTTGACCGTTTTTAAGGGGTTTTGCCTGTATAATAAAAGAGTGGCCGGATTTCTCCACCTCTACCCCCTCCCCCTCATCGTTAAAAACATAGTGGTAGGTCAAACTCTTTTTGGGCTCTATTTTAGCTAAGTCTTCCTTGGTCAACAAATGACTGAGGCTCAACAATACGATCTGTAGGCGCATAAAACCCCTCCTTTATAAGGGGTATTTTCCCAAATCTGGACTTTTCGGGGAATTAGTAAAGTTTTATACAAAGAAAGGGTCAGTGAAATCACTGACCCTTACCGGCTTGTATTTTTAAAAAACTTAGACAAAAACTAGTAACTGCTTTTTTTAGTGCTGGTATCTTTGCTGTTCTTAGAATTTTTCGCATCTTTAGAGCTATTTTTGGAGTCCTTAGAATTATTTTTAGACTCTTTTTTGGAGCTTGAGGACTTCTCTTTACTTGATTTTTGATCTTTGTTGGACTTTGAGGAATCGCTAGACTTGCTTGATCCGCCGTAAGCTAAGGACTCTTTTGTCTTGTAACTGGATTTTGGACTCGTGGACTTGCTTGTCGTTGAGCTTTTACCGTTTTTTGATCCATTCTGGTTGGTACCTTGACCTGTACCCTGGTTCGAGGAGCCACTACCTTGTTGGGTAGATTGTGTGCCCGTTGCATCCTGATCATTTGAGCCGTCCATAGGATTGCCAGAATCACTTGGAGAGGGGCATGTAGAGCCATTTGTGGAGTTTTGCATTTTTGGTGAAG
This sequence comes from bacterium, assembly GCA_010029555.1. GTDB lineage: Bacteria > Chlamydiota > Chlamydiia > Chlamydiales > RGXB01 > RGXB01. The sequence goes on along the minus strand of RGXB01000101.1, from coordinate 302 downwards.
ATGGAGAGGAACAACCTACTGTTAATCCCACAATAGCCATGAGGGCGAGAAGTTTTTTCATAAAAAATTATCCTTTTTAATTTTTATATACTTTAAAAAGGTTTTTAACTGAAGTTAAATGTAAGATAATTTACAATTCATTGGTTTTTATGAAGTTGCCGACGACCGGAGTCGAACCAGCACCTAGAAAACTAGGGTAGATTCTGAGTCTACTGTGTCTACCATTCCACCACGTCGGCGAGATAATTTTGTGAGATATAGCGGCAGTCGGACTTGAACCAACGACCTGCGGATTATGATCC
>RGXB01000011.1 GCA_010029555.1 bacterium | reverse complement strand
TAACTTCCCATAGTACACCGCTTTGAATTTTTTTGTGAAACTGCTTCGAAAAAAAATGTAAAAAAAAGTTCGAGGGGCTGCTAAAAATTAAGCGTACGCGCTGACAATCTCTTTAGCATATAGAGCGTGGTACAAAAGCCCTTTCGATCCAAGGCCGGTTAAGGCAACTTGATTAGCCCCCAGGGGAACAATTTGAGGAAGCCGCTCTTGTTTTTTTGAATAGACCCTTGTCCCCTCATACACACCCAAAGGGCTCAAAAAGGCCACTTCGGGAAAAATTTCCCGATTGCGCTCAATTAGCTCCTTCACCGCCCCTTCTTTGTCGCTAGGTAGATCCAAATTTGTCCTTTCATAGGTGGAGCCCACATGGTAAACGGCGGGATCGCTATCCAAAGCTATGTATCCTTTGTGGACTTTAGGGAGGCTAAAAATAGATTCCCCCCTTTGTACCTGCATAGCTTGCCCCCTAATCAATTGGAATTGGCCGGGAAGCTCTTTGTCTATCTCTTTACCGACCGCATAAAAAATCTGTTTGACCGTTGGATCATGGGGAACTTTTTCGGGGACATATTGAACCCCCATAGATAAGACCAAGGAATATAGAGCCTCAAGATAGTCTCTGGAAAATACGTTCACCCCCTCTTTGACCAAAAATTCTCCCCCTTGGGTCCACTCGAAATACTGGGGATTTTGAACCCTTTTTTTTTCAAATACTACCCTTTGCTCAGCTGAGATGGGTGCATGTAGCACACCCCCGTCTTTATAAACTTTTTTCCTCACATGGCAACTTGCCGCATCCAAAAGCTCTTTTGTCGCCTTCAACCCGTCGCTTGCTCTAAGCGATCTGGCTGCAAGGCGCCCCCCGATCGGTTCCAAAAGACCACTCGCCGCAGCGGAGGCAGATGCAAAAAGGGGGTTGGGATCAAAAAGGGAGATTTTTGAACTAGGATACTTTTTCTTCAAGTGGTAGCAGATGGCAAGGCCCCCAAAACCTCTACCAGCAACAAAGTACTGATCCATTTTTGTAGATGAGTCTCCCACTTTCCTTCCCTTAAAAAGTAAAAACAGAATAGCACAAGAGGGGTTATAGTAAAAGCCAAAGCAAAATAAACAAAGGGCGTCAATTGACGATTTTTTCAAAAACTCTTTAGAAGTAAACTGTTGTGTAAATTTTATTTTAATTTTACCAGACATCTTTTTTTGACAATTAATTTTGTTGCTAGTAATAAAAAATTAATTATTTTTGAGATATTTTGTGGAAAAAAATAACGGCGATGATTCTTCAAAGGAGAAAACAGAAAAAGGGCAAAATCATCAGGAAAAAAATATTAATAACTACGATTCTCCCCGCTATAGAAAAGGGAAAGAAGACAAATTCCTCTCACCCGATGATCTAAATGTTTTAATCCGAATTATCCGACCCAAAGAATGGCTAGGCCTCGGTTGTTTAGGACTCATGGTCCTCTTTTTTTTTATTTGGCTTTTCAAAGGGGAAGTCGTTTCCGAAAGCGATGGGAAGGGAATTGTTTTAACTTCTGAAGGGTTACAAACCATATACTCAAGAAATGAGGGATTGGTCCAATCGATCCCACTTTTAGAAGGGGAAATTGTATATAAAGATACCATAGCAGCTAAAATTTACGACAAAGACTACCTAAATTCTTACAATGCCCAAAGTACCAAAATAGCAGAGATCCAACTATCTTTAAACCGCATGAAGTCTCAGGAAAGCTCTTCCAAAGTGGAGGCTCTCCAGCTAGAACTCGAACAACAGATCGAAATTTTCAACGAATTAGAGGCTAATCCCCTCCTAATCCCTATTTTTTCTGAGGTGCAGGGCGAGGTTGTAGCAAAGTATGTTGGGCCAGGAGAATACATTTACGCCGGGAGTGAAATCTGCCTGGTTGACCCCCTTTTTAATAAAGGGGATGACATCCTCGTTTACGGATTTTTTGATATCTCGAGTGGGCGTAAAATACAACCGGGGATGACGGCTTACATCTCCATGCAAAAGTATGTTGACCCTGTTTACGGGAGCATAGTTGGTAAGGTCGTATATGTGGATCCGTACCCGGGAACCTCTGAGCGTTTTTTGAACTATTTAGCAAAAAACGAAGCTTTTCAAAAATTTATCGGTGAAAACAGTCCTAAATACAATTTAAGAATAGAAATACAAAAAGATCCTAATGATCCCTCCGGTTATCGATGGACCTCCAAGGAAGGTCCGAAAAATTTTCGTTTTACACCTGAATTTTGCAATATTCGGGTTCATATCTCGAAAAAACGTCCTATAGATTTAATTTTTCCGTGGTAGGAGTCTGGTTTGAGACCCTTTTTGCATAGGATGAAAGAGTTCATACGCCTGAAATTTCCCTCCCTTTGGATAGGGGCCAATAGAGTCCGAACTCCTACTATTATTCAAATGCAAAATGTCGAATGTGGCGCTGCTGCTTTAGCTATTATTCTCGGGTATTATAAATTGTTTGTCCCATTAGCTGAACTGAGAGTTATATGCGGTGTCACAAGGGACGGTACTTCGATAAAAGATATTGCGAATGCCGCCGAAACTTTTGGTCTTAAGACAGAGGGTCGAACTTACGAAATGGAGGATCTTGATAAAATTCCTCTGCCATGCATAGTGTACTGGAATTTTAACCATTATCTAGTTTTCGAGGGGATGGATAAGAATTTTATCTATGTAAATGATCCGGCGGGGGGCCCAAAAAGGGTCACGCGCGAGGTATTCGATGAGGGGTTTACAGGGTATGTTCTCACCTTTACACCTACGGAAAATTTTCAACCGAGGGGAAAACCGGATAATTTTCTAAACCTTTTGGTAAGGCGCTTGAAAGGATTTTATAAACCAATCCTATTTTTGTCGATTTGTGAAACGTGCCTTTTACTTCCCTGTTTTTTCATCCCGATTTCCACGCAGTTTTTTTATGACCAAGTGCTTGCGACCTCAAATGCACAAGCGGGATATTTGCTGATAGGACTAGTATTAGCTGTTTTACTTGTCACAGTGTTATTGTATCTATTCGCTTATAACATGATACAGAAATTGTTCACAAAAATGACCATAACTTCCACGACCTCATTTTTTTGGCATATCTTGAAGCTCCCCTTGCTTTTTTTCTCCCAAAGATCTACCGGGGAGATCGCTTGGAGATACACTTTAAACGAAATAGTATCTTCGGTGCTTTCCAGCCAATTTATCTATTTGGGCATAAATATTTTATTGCTGGTTTTTTACCTTTCTACCATTTTTTTATTTAGCGGCCCCATAGGTCTTTTAGCTTTGGTTTTAGGGGTGTTAAATGTCCTTATGTTTTTTTTGATCAACCGCTCCCGCAAAGATGCGTTCACAGCGATGCAGCAGGAATATGGTAAAACTGTCGGTTACGCCTACAGTCTTTTAAGATCTATCGAGGGGATAAAATCGGCCGGAAATGAGATGACCTCATTTGGAATTCTCAGCGGCTATTACGCAAAAATGACAAATGCGTCATTCAATATGCAATTTAAGACCCTCATCCTCACTATGTTTCCCGAGGTATCTTTGCAGTTTGGGAGAACGGCTCTTTTAGCGATTGGGGCACTACAGATCTTGGATGGGGAACTCACGGTTGGTATGCTGATCTCGTTGCAATCGTTTTTTTTCTATTTTATGACCCCCATAAACAAATTAATGAATGTCTCAAGCCAATTACAGACGATGTTTATCGATATCAAAAGATTGAATGACGTGATGGACAATACCCCTGAAACGTTGCTTGAACGCCCCAAATGCATCGAAAATGGGGCATCTTTAGAAAATTTGAAGGGCTATGTGGAATTCATAGACGTTTCGTTTGGTTTTAGCAAAACAGAGGGGCCAAGAATAAAAAATATCAACCTCAAGTTAGAACCTGGTAAAAGAATCGGGCTTGTGGGGCCTGTTAGTTCTGGCAAAACAACAATAGCACGCCTGGCAGCAGGTTTATACCGTCCCTGGACAGGTCAAATCCTTTACGATGGTAAACCGATCGAAGAAATCCCCAATGAGGTTTTTAGATCCTCTATTTCCTTTATAGATTCCTCTTTATTCTTTTTTGAGGAAACCATAAAAAACAACCTCACTTTTTGGGATGAGTTAGTGAGCGAGGAGGATTTGACGAAATCCTGTAAAGATGCTTGCATACACGACGTCATTATGAAGAGGAGCAAGGGCTACGAGAATGTGATTTGCGAAGGGGGTACAGTTTTTAGCGGAGGCCAACGGCAAAGAATGGAAATAGCCCGGGGTTTAGCAAAGAACCCTACTGTTTTAATTACCGATGAGGTTTCCAGCGCTTTGGATTACAAAACTGAAGCTATGATAAGCCTCAATTTACGCACCAGAGGTTGCGCCTCGATCATTATAGCCCAAAGGCTTGCTACCGTAAAAGATTGTGACGAAATTATTGTCCTAAATAAGGGTGAGATAGTCCAAAGAGGGACGCATCAGGAGCTCATGCTTCAAGGTGGATACTACAAAGATTCAATCTTAGCTGAGGTCATCGAATAGGTATGAGCGATCAAATGTTTCTCTTTGAAAAATTGAAAGATTACAATCTCGAGGAGATTGGAATCGAGATCAATAAAAAAACTTTCTTTGATACGGAAGAGTGCTTTTGGCTTATTAAAGAGGGTATTGGCGGTCTCTTTTTGACAGAAAACATCCCCATTCCAGAGATAAAAGGGATTGAAAAGGGGCAATTAAGATTTTTACGCCCCTTGAATCCTGGCGATCTTTTTTTTATAGCTACCGAGCGTCCCGATGAGCATCAAGGACTGGCCCTTTTCAATTTTACTCCGATGAAAATTTTAAAATTGACCCGCGGTAAAATTGAGGAAATCATTCATAAAGAACCCGATCTAAATATAGAGATCCTAAAGCTCATAAATCGGACAATTTTAAATTACAGAAGATTATTTACAAAAAAAGAGTCTTTCAAAAATAACGACCTTTTGATTGATTTTGAGCAACCTGTTGAATTGGAGGCGAATCAAAGATTCGCTATCAAAAAAAAACCCCTATCAAAAAATTTGGAACATGAGCACTGGATGGAAATTGTTGAGGGGCGATTGGATCTTGACTCCTCTTATACCTTAGACTGGGACAAAAATATTCAAATCTATCCCTATCTAGATACCTGGAGTCTCATCGCTTTAGAAAAAACAAAACTAAAGCCTTTGCCCCCCGAAAAGGTCCTGCTCCACCCCGGAGTTTGGCAGGCTTTCAACTGGATCCGTAATCGAGTTTTAGAAAGCGCCATCCATCACTATTTTCCAGAAAAGAAAAAGTTAGAGATAGAGTCTAGAGAAAAAAAAATCGCGCTGAAAAAGTATTCCATCACAAAAGGGTTAAAATCGTTTATTCCGAAAAAAAAGGATAGTAAAGGGGAACCTTTGGATGGTAAGGAGGCTGTCTATAAAGTTTGCAGCTGGATCGGACAAGAGATGGGTTTCACTTTCGAAAAACATTCTACTCCTCAAACGAATCCTTTCCTTGAGATGAATGAAATTTGTGAAAAAAATGGGGTCCGATACAGAGAAATAAAACTTGAGGTTGGTTTTTGGTCCCATGATTGCCTCCCTATATTTGCCTTAACAAAAGAGGGAAAGCCGGTAGCTCTATTAAATAATAGAGGGAAAAAATATTTTTTGCATGACCCCGAAACAGAAGATAAAGAACCCCTCTGCAATACTGTCATCGATAGACTACAAGAAAAAGGATACATTTTTTACATTCCGTTTCCCGAAAAGAATATGACGATTAAAGATATTCTGAAATTTTCATTTTCCGGAAATCTAAAAAGTTTTTATTATATTTTGTTTTTTGGAACTCTCGGAGGTATTCTTGCGGCAACGGTCCCCTTTTTAGTTCAATTCCTTTTTACAAATGTGATCCAATTGGGGCATAAAAGTCAGTACCCAGAGGTCATTCTAGCCCTTTTTTTAATTATTTTCAGCGGAATGATCTTGAATATCATCAATGGACTCATTCTCATTCGGATGTCGACTCTTTTTTCTTTAAAAGTCGAGTCAGCTATTTGGGATAGGCTTTTAAAGCTCCCGGTAAACTTTTTCAAGAAATATCCTGTGGGGGATCTGATCCAAAGGGCCTCTTCCATCAGAGAGATACAAGAAAAATTTAGTCAATCCACCTCAAACATTCTTTTAACAGGATTTTTCTCTCTATTCTATTTTTTTGCTATGTATTACATCTATCACAAATTGGCCATATTGGGTTTGTGTATCGTCTCAGTTGTTGCCGCGGTAAACTCTTTTCTTTTGATTAATAAAGTACTTATCCAGAGAAAAGTACTCGAATTAAACGGCTTCATCAATAGTGTAATTTCTCAAGTAATTTCCGGTATTTCCAAGATCAGATCGCATGGTGCAGAAGCTTACGCTTTTGAGTACTGGTGTCCGTTTTTTTCTAAACAGCGACTTTTATTAAAAAAATCTCTGATTTTAACAAACTTCGTAGAAATTTTAGCAAGTATTGTCCCTATTGTCTCTTATTTAATATTTTTTGGAGTGATTACAAAATATCTCATCTCGACTACTGATCATATTCAAGATTATATATTCACGATTGGAAAGCTTGCAGGTTTTTTTTCTGCTTATCTCCCGTTTGCTCTTGGGATCACAAATTTAGTGCAAATTTTCATGGATTTAGCTCAGGTCATCCCTTTATGGGAAAGGGCACAGTGCATTTTAAAAGGGGAAATAGAGTCTGAGAAGGATAAAATCAAGGTGGACGATCTGGAGGGTTTGGTGACTGTGGATAACGTCACCTTCAGCTACGGGAAAGATTTACCTAATGTATTGGAAAATATCTCGCTCCAGTTTTATCCAGGGGAGTTTGTCGCTATAGTCGGAGCTTCGGGTTGCGGAAAATCAACATTAGTCAGGATTCTTCTGGGTTTTGAGACGCCTCAGATAGGCACTGTTTTTTTCGATAATCAGGACATTCTCACTCTCAATAAAAGAGAACTGAGGCGTAAACTTGGCGTGGTACTTCAAAATGGTTCCATTTTTACAGGAACTATCTATCAGAATATAATTTGTGGCGGCCTCTACTCAAAAGAAGACGTGGAGAGGGCTGTGAAATTGGCCAACTTAGAGGAAGATCTTAAGAAAATGAGTATGGGACTGCATACTTATTTACAAAGCGATGCGCTCACATTAAGCAGCGGGGAGGCACAGCGGATTTTGATCGCAAGGGCCTTAATCAGTAAGCCAAGGGTATTGATCTTAGACGAAGCCTCAAACTGTCTGGATGCTCATTCTCAAGAAATTTTATCTAAAAATGTAGCAGAGCTTAATATAACAAGAATTGTCATCGCCCATAGACTTAGCACAATCGTTGATGCAGATAGGATCTATGTGATGGATCAAGGGAAAGTTGTCGACAAAGGAACATATACGGAATTGATTGCTAGAGAAGGTCTGTTCAAAGATCTGGTTTCTCAATCGAAAAAACAAAACTCTTTCTAGTCTCTAGTTTTTTAATGATACACACTGGTTGAATGGGATCGGTTAAAGGAACCTACCCTTTCTTGTAGAAGTGTCTGTAGCTTTCCAGTCCGAAGTGAAAGAAGAATAGGACAAAAGGGGTTAAATAAAAAGAGAAGGGGGCAAGTAAAAAAAGTCTTTGAAGAGATAGGGCAACAATATTATTGGTTACCCCGAAAAGATCCATCGTTGCCCAGTAAATCACCCCAAGCACAACTCCACCCAGTAAAAGGGGGACTGTCCCAATAGCAAAGTGCTTTGCAATTGTCAGGGGGTTTTCTTTCAAACAGTCTAGATCCACTTTGAGGTCAAAGGAAAAGAAGGTAGAGCCGTAAAAAAGGATGAAAAAGGCAAACAAAGGGAGGATCGTCATGATCATCATAAAAGCGAAAGGGAGCATCGAAAACAGGACCGCAACAATAGGACCTGCGTAGGGCACCCCCTGCAATAAATAGAAAAGACCCATTAAAACCCACAAGATCACATGAGTTAAAATCAAAGGCAGCGCTAGAAAAACACCATTCCACATCCGATTCATCGAGGCTTTAAAAATCTCTTTGTAATCGATTGTTTCCCCTTTGAGCTCATGATAATAGAGACGATGGATAAAGACCGAAAGCGATCCCATCAACCCTATGCTCAGATAAACAGGGACGCTTATGGCGCCAAACACCACCCAATCGTGGGCGTTGTCAAGGATAGCAAGCACAAAAACCGAGATAAGCGTAGTCAAAAGAAGAATCGGATACGCAAGAAAAATCTTCTCTTTTTTTAAGGAGGCCTCTAATGCCCGTTTCGCCATCTCGTCTAGAGTCATCATCCGTTTTCATCCCTTCTTCTATAAAAATAATAGGGGTGGATTTCCAACTTTTTATGCTGGCTATCCTCTATCAGTTGCGCCCCAATCCCCACAATTCGAGCTAAAAAAAGCAACACGCTATATAGGCGCACCTCCTCAAAACCCCTATAAAAAAGATACAATCCCGAAAAGGCGTGGCTATGGGGAACTTTTTTCAGACTCTGTTTCAACAGCTGGGCTTTTTGAAACAGGGGCTCATCCATAAACCGCTCCATAAGCGCCTTCTCAAATAGAACCGCTCTTGTATCGATTTTAGTGAAGGGGAAAAGATCATAACCAAAAACTAGCTTCTGATCCCTTTTCAGCTCCTCTATTTCCTCCTCCATCGCATCCTGATCAATATTTTGCAACTGCCTAAGGGCATTTTCCATCTCTTTTCCTATACGGGGGGCACTGAAAGCGGTCAAAGCGCCCTGAACGCTTTTGTAGGCGTTGCAACCGTTAGAGGCGAGAGTTTTGGCCACAAAAGCGGGTGGAGATCCCCCCCCTTCGTCAAGGTGAAGCATATAAAATAGGGGATCAATGGGTAACGGACCAAAAAGGATCTCAGCCACCTCTTTAAGGGAACCTAAAACTACTTGCAGCTGGTCAAAAAAGGTCTCTTTCCACTCCTCAATTTCCAAAATTTCGAGCGCTTGATGCAGCTGCTCCAAAGGCTCAAGGTGTCGATCTATTCGATCGATAAGCACCTTTGTCTCCTGCCTTAAAATATGAACGGGAATCTGCCCAAGAAATTTTTCTACAAGATCATCGAGAGGCATATCCAAAAAATTTTCTACCGGCTCCCCAAAATACATGAGTCCCAGCTCCGGATCCACATGCGAGGTTCCGCAAAACCCCATAGGAATCGAGCGGGGCCCTTCAAGAAGGTGATCTTCCGTTAGTTCGAAAAGAGTATCGTGCATGCGATTTGTCGCTCCTTTTTCATCTCATCTTCAGTGATAAGTAACATCTCTTTTTCCTGTTGGGATAAAGGCAATTTCAAAATACCTTTTTTATTTGAATAGGGGAAAGAAAAAACCAGATCCTCGTCTACACCGTAAGGGTTTTTTTCGCTGTAAAGTGCGGCGCTGTACCGGCGCTCATCCTTGCTCATCCAATCCTCAAGATGATCCACGATCGCTTTGGCAGCCGATGCTTGAGAGGAGACTCCTCGGGCTTTGATCACCTCAGCACCCCTTTTGCGCACAAATTCGGTCACCTCGCTTGTAGCCTCATGAACAAAAATTGTTGGGGAATGGTTTCCGAAAACAAAAACCTCCTCTCTTTGTTTTGCGGCTAAATTAAGAGCGCTTTTTGCTCTATTTTGATCCAAACGCATCAAGGCCTGAATCTGGTTTTTGAGCCTATACTCCCCCCCCCTAATAAGCATCAAAGCATTCGTATTAGCAGGATTGCCCACCACTATCGCCTTAACATTAGGGTTCGCAACGTCGGCTAAAATTTTACCCTGTCTATAAAATGTGGCCGCATTCGTAGTGATCAGATCGCCCCGCTCCATCCCTGGCCCCCTAGGTTTTGCACCCAAAAAAATGGCTACATCCGCCCCTTTAAAAAGGGTTTTCTCATCGGAACCCGACGCCACTTTTTTTACTTGGGGGAAACAAAAATCTTCGATCTCCATCTCCAGCCCGCGCAGTTGGCCCACTTTTTCCTCAAGATCAATTAAAGACAGCTCAATAGGAAATTTAAAACGTTCTAAAAGAAGCGGTATCAGGGCGTAGCTTATTTGCCCTGCAGCTCCGGTAATCGCAATTTTCATGTTTACTAGAATGAAAGAAGCTCTCCTCGCCTGTCAATACTATCTTTTAGTATTATCTTTTTTTAGACAAAGGGTCGCCTCCGCTCTTTTGTAAAAAAGGGCTTTTTTGGTATGCTTTCAGGCCATCTCTATGAATGAAATGATTTTTGTTTTACACCTTTTGACCCTAGCCCTTCTGGGTCTTGTAGCTCTAAGACTTGGAAAGGAGACTCTGATCGCTTTTTCGGCTTTGCAAGCAATTTTGGCAAATCTTTTCATCCAAAAACAGACCTTTCTTTTTGGCCTTGAGGTCACCTGCACCGACGCTTATGCCATTTTAAGCCTTTTTTCCCTCAATCTTGTGCAGGAGTATTTTGGAAAAGAGGCCGCAAAAAAGGTGATAAAAATAAATTTCTTTTTACTTCTCACTTTTGCCCTAATGGCTAAACTCCATCTGGCCTATTCCCCCTCGCTGCACGACGAATCGCACAACGCCTTTTTCACCATACTCAACAACTCTCCCAGAACTCTTCTCGCCTCCTTTTCGGTCTTTTTTTTGGTTCAAAAACTGGATGTAAGGTTTTTTTCCAAAATCCGTGCCCATTTTTTCCCCAACTCGCTCCCTATTTCGATCTTCTCCTCCCTGCTTATTTCGCAAACGATCGATACCGTCCTGTTTACCTTCTTAGCTCTTTGGGGAATAGCCGGTTCTATTGGGGAGGTGATCCTTTTGAGCTTAATTGTAAAATACGTGGTGATCCTCTTCATGAGCCCTTTCGCCAAATTGACTAAACGACTGGTGCCGGTATGACGACTCTTACAAATACTTTCTCTTTTGAGATTCTTCACCAATCTAAAAAATCGGCTGCACGAGTCGGGAAAATCACGACACCCCACGGCTCTTTTTTGACCCCGGCTTTTGTGGGTGTGGGGACCAACGGCGCCCTTAAATCTCTTGGGCATGATGAGGCTATGGAGAGCGGTTTGGATCTCATGTTTGCAAACACCTACCACTTAATGGTCCAGCCTGGTGAAGATACGATTGAAAAAATGGGGGGGATACACCGCTTTTCTGGCAGAAGCAGACCTATCATCACCGACTCTGGCGGTTTTCAAGTGTTTAGCTTAGCTTACGGCTCGGTTGCTCAAGAACTCAAAAGCCAAGGGACAAAAAAGCATGCCAATAGCGTGCTGAAAATCAATGAGGACGGCGTCACTTTCCGCTCCTACCGTGACGGAAAAACCATCTTGCTTACGCCTGAAACCTCCATAGGAGCACAAAAGAAAATCGGTGCCGATATCATGATCTCTTTTGACGAATTGCCCCCGTATCATATTGCAGAAAAAGCGCTTAAGTCCTCCTTTGAAAGGACCCATAGATGGGAAAAGCGCTCATTGGAGTACCATAAAAACAACCCGACCAATCAGGCGCTATACTCTGTAGTCCATGGGGGGATCATTCCTGAGTTGAGGAAAAAAAGCTGTAGCATATTGTCACAAATGGATTTCGACGGGCATGCCGTTGGGGGAAGCTTGGGGAAAAATCGGGACGAGATGGTAGAAATGCTTCAGTATACGCTACCCTGTTTACCTAAAGAGAAGCCGGTGCACCTTTTGGGGATTGCCGACCTCCCCTCGTTATATTCCTCGATTCCCCTCGGCATCGATAGTTTCGATAGCTCCTACCCGACGAAAGCGGCCAGACACGGGACACTCCTCACCGACAACGGAACCTTGAGGATTGTCTCGGGGGCCTATAAAGAGGATGCGCGTCCCATTGAAGAGGGTTGCCTTTGCCGCGCCTGCAGAACCACAAGCCGCTCTTTTCTACACCATCTGTTCAAAGCGAACGAGCTTCTGGGGCTCTCCCTTGCCAGCTCCCATAACCTCCATTATATGGTACGCTTTATGGAAAGGGTGAGACAAAAAATTCTTTTAGATGAGATGTAAAAATTGTGTGGCCCTTGGGGTAAATTTCGGTTGAAAAGCCGTTTCTAAAAACGAAAAACTACCCTTTTAACCTGTTTTTGGAGTAACCTATATCCATGATGATTTGGATAATTCCTTTGCTTTATGGGATCTGGTCTTTAGCCTTCCCGATCGGGAAAACACTGGTCTTTTACGCTGACCCTATTTTCACTGTTGCAATAAGGATGCTTCTAGCCTCTCTTATTTTACTCGGGTGGCTTTACATCAAAAATTCCAACTCTATCAAAATATCTTTTAAAGAGGCCCTCTCCACCTTTATCCTCTCCCTATTCAGCATCTATTTTTGTAATATTTTCGAATACTGGGGGCTCAAATACCTCTCCTCAGCAAAAACCTGCTTTATCTACAGCATGTCCCCCTTTTTTACGGCCCTTCTCTCCTATATCCATTTTAAAGAGAGAATGACCTGGACCAAATGGCTTGGGATGTGCGTGGGATTTTTAGGGTTTCTTCCGGTATTGGCTCTGCAAGAGGGTTCTGAGGATCTTTTGAAAATTAACACCTTTTTTTCCTGGCCCTCCCTGGCGGTAATTTTTGCCTCCTTTTGTGGCGTCTACGGCTGGATTCTGTTACGTTTGATGGTCAAAGATCAACAGATGAATCCGGTCAAAGTGAATGCTTTCAGCATGCTTTTTGGAGGGGCATTGGCTTTTATTACCTCTTTTATTATAGAAACTAGCCCTCTGACACAAATGTATCAGCTGGATGCGCCCCCCTATTTTGGGTGGTTGGCACTGATCATTTTTATCTCGAACATCGTTTGTTTTAACCTCTACGGCTTTTTGCTGAAAAAGTTTTCTGCGACCCTTTTATCGTTTTTTGGCCTTTTGAGCCCCCTGTTCACCTCGTTAAATGCCTACCTGTTTTTCAATGAGCCGTTCCATCCGATCATCCTTTTGAGTACAGTGCTAGTCTCGTTTGGGTTGTTTATTGTGTATCGGATTGAATTACAGCAGGGTTATGTTCGTAGCTCTAGTAGCGATTAGTAGTACTGTTTTTAACCGATGGGACACTATCTTGGACAACATTTTCTCAAAAATAAAAGCGTAATCGAGCACGCCGTTCAGGCCATCACCCCCCAACCAAACGGAATTTTAGAGGTTGGCCCGGGAGCGATGGCTCTTACTAATCTACTTATAGAGTCGTTTACCCCTCTAATTTTGGTAGAGAGGGATCCAAAACTTATTCAACCTATCCTAGACAAAATTGCTCCTTTCACCCATGTTAGTTTAGTCCACCGGGATGTACTTGAGTATGATTTTCAGTCGGCCTACGAACAGTTTCAGGGTCCGTTTGGTTTAATCAGCAACCTCCCCTATCTCATCAGCACCCCATTTTTAGAGAGGCTTTTACCGATAAGCGGTCTATTCACAAAAGTCTATTTGATGCTTCAAAAGGAGGTTGTAGAGAAGGTTTTAGCCCCATCGGGTCCAAAAAGCACAAGACTTTCTCATCTTTTACGCCTCTTTTACACTGTAGAAAGCGGGCCTATTGTCCCACCAAACGCCTTTGCCCCCCCTCCAAAAGTCGACTCCCAATTCCTTCAGCTTACCCCTATTGCACCCCATATCTCGGTTGAAGAGCTCACCCTATTTAAAAAATTTCTACAGCAGGGGTATAACCACCGGAATCACACACTCTCCTGGTTTTTAAAGAAATTTTTGATCGATTCTCCCCCCTTGTCTAACCAAAAGTTGGAGGATCTTTCCACTTTTGACTGGTGTAAGATATTTAGGTACAACCTCAAGACGAAAGTATACTCTTGAAAAAACTATCTTTAATACTACCGCTACCCCAAAAAGCCCCTTTGGCTTTCCCCCCACCCCTAGAGGGATATAGCCCCTAGGGTCAAGCTATTACAAAACCTCAAAAATAGGGTGTTTTTCTAGAAAAACACTTAAATTCGAGGACCCCTAGTTCGTTTAATCAGCCCTTTTTCCTAAAACTTTTTCCCCTCTTTTATCCCTCAAATTGACTAGAAAAGCAACCGACCTCAAAAAAGTCGTTTTTCTATCCCCCTTAAAAAGAGTTATATAGGTTTTTTTGTAAAAATTTATATAAATAAAATATTAGTAATAATATATAATCAATCTCTTCAACAAGGAGAAATAATATGTCCCCAGTAACTAATAATATGAACCCAGTAGCTGATATCCAAAATGTGGCAACACCTCAAGCAACTATCCAATCTAATAGAAATCTTTTGAGTAAAATAGTTGATGTTGCTCTAAAAGTCTTTAAAAAAATTAAGGAAGCATATGCTGCTTGTAAGGACGCATTTGTTGCTTTTAAAGCAAAAGTGATGGGCTCACCGGTCCGCCTGCCTCGACAAGCGATTGTAGAAGCAACGGTCAGCTTAAATAATACTCCAACCTTAATCCCCTATAGACACGCTGCTGCAACAATAATTCAAAAAAGTTTTAGAGGCCATAGATCAAGAGTTGCAAATTCAGTAAAAGCTGCAGTAAGCCCCGAAAATACTGTCAACCAAAGCAAAAACTTGAAGTATGGCACTGCTGCACTCGCAGTAGTTGCTGCTGCAACTGGCGCGGTGCTCCTAAAACAAAATCCTGAAGCATTAAATCAAATACTGAAAGATAGCAAAAATCTGGCTGGATTAGCTTTAGAAACAGGTGCTCACCTATCGGATAAATTTGTTAATGGTGTCTTTTCTGGAGTTAAAGTCGCTGGGGAGGTCGCTAGGAAGATAGTGGCGGAAAATTTCCCTAACATTCAACCTATTAAAGGTGGTTTCGCTTATAATTTTAGTTAGTAGCATTCGGTAAATTTCACGCAAAAGCCCTGCTAAAAGCAGGGCTTTTTATTGATTAAAGTCAAATTAGCGTGACTTTTAGAAAAAAATATACTAATTAACCTCCTGCAAAAAAGATAAATCCCCACCACAGGGGGTATCTTTTAAAAAGTTTTTAGCGACCTTCTATTTTAAAGCCCCACCCCCCCTTTAACCTTGAGGTGTTTTAACTCCCTGCTTTCCAAGCTGTTACCTTTTACGGCACAACAATCGAACCCCTGAGACCCCCAATTTGGGGGCCTCTTTTTTTTACCTTTTTTCCATTAAATAAACAAAACCCATTCAGCCTAAACCGTTTGTTACATTTTAAAAGTTTTTTTTGATAAATATATTTATTTATAGTATACTTTTAATTGTAATCAAAACTAATAGGAGTTCAATATGTCAGTTGCAAATTATGATAGTCATATAGCAAGTCTAAACAAACAGATACAAGAACTACAACAAAATGCAAAAATAAGTACCGGCCATATCTCTGGTCTATCTATGGCTATAGCTAGATTTAAGGAACAAGTTGACATTCTTACCGCTGAAAAAGCCTCTCTGGGTGATCAAGTTACGGATCTTACCGCTGAAAAAGCCTCTCTTGCAACTACAAATAGTCGCCTAAAAGCTGCACTTGTCACTGTAGCTCTCGTTGCTGGTGGTGTTATTGCGGTTGTAAAAAATCCCGGTGCCGTTAACTCAACGCTTGACTCCCTAAAAGCTTTAGTCAAGCGTTAAGCTTTATTCATCCTAGACGAGTGACTATCTTTCAAAACCCTGCCAAAAGCAGGGTTTTATGGATCGTAAATCAAAAAAAAATCGCAACAACCATAACTTTCTCACATAGCAGGGGTTCATATGCCTAAAATAGGCGTCTTTTTTTCATCATCCAATCGATCAGTGGAACCTGATCCGGTGCAAGAGCTTGCATCCCTTAATTGTGGATTACATTCACAGATTAGAGAACTATCAACAACCAATAACTTACAAGCCGATAGTATCAAGAAATTAAAAGATACAATTCAAAAATATAAAGTGTTAGTTCAGTCGCAAAAGGCTCAATTAAAGGTTTTGGAAACAAAAAACAGTGAATTAGCAAACCAAAATGACGCCCTTAAAATGCGTAATCTCGAATCTGAAAATGAAATCTTCCGCCTATTTGATGAAACGGTTCCAAGAGCAGCAGCTGTTAATGGGGTATTAGATTCTTTATTCTATAAAGCAATGGATATTGCAGAGCGCAAAACAAAAGATGAGCATCTAAAGACTAAAGTCCAAACGCTTGAAGCCGATCTAACCCGCATAAAAAATCAACGTAATGTATTAGTGGTAACGCTCACGGCCGTAGTGGCCGGTTCTGTACTTTTTTGTTTAAAAAAATAACCACTAAGCCTTTAAATCCCAAGCAATTCCGCTTTAAATAGCTGATAACAAGTGTTTTTTGAAAAAAGTTCCTTATAACTTTTTTGCTCTTTTAGTCTTATTTTCCCAAATTATCCTTATAGCCTAGTATAAAGCTAAATTCTGCAAAGTTGTAACTGCAACCTCTTGTTAACCTACACAGTCTCTGAGAGAAAATAGCGAGAATAGATAAAAAATGCTAGTTTTTTTATAGACAAATAAATATTTTATCCCTATAATAGGTAATTGGGGGGATAAAACATGTCTCATATTACTAATATTACTGTACCCGCAAGTGTACAAAACAAAAATCCTGAAGGTATAGATTCACGAGAAAACAAAGTCCAAGATTTGGCAAAAGAGCTTTTCGGCATGTTACAAACGGAAGGCGGGGCAGAAGAACTCGCAAATTTCTTTTTGAATGCGAAAACCGACTTAATCAATCAGAACTTAGAAATTGCTACGCTTAGAGCTGCTAATACCGGTTTAAAACTGAAAGGCACCAGTAGAGAAGTTCAATTAGATATCGCAAAGACTGAAATCGGTAATTTAAAGGAACATGTAACCTATCTGACTGATAGGCTCAATGAAGTTAAAACTGATCTGACAGGTAGTCTCGAAAAAGTTAAAATAGAGGAGTTGGGACGTTCGCTATCAAATGCACAAAAACAAAACTTAGTCTTGAAAAGGTTGATTTTTGGAGTCGCTGCAGTTGCTGGCGGATTCTTTGCCTATTTAGGTGTGAAAAGGGCTTAAACATTCCCGCCCTTTCTAACCTTTTTTTCAACTAAAGGCCCTGTTTGTGACGGGGCTTTTTAATTCCCTTCAATGGTCATCTCTTATTTTTTATTTCTATCTTGAAAGGAAAGGGGAAAAGGATCATTTTATTTTGCATGAGTGCAATTGTTTGGTTTCGTCAAGATCTTCGTCTAGAAGACCATTACCCCCTTCTTTCAGCGATAAAATCGGGGCGCCCTTTAGTCCTCGTTTACATTTTGGATAAGACAAAACACTGGTCTATAGGACGTGCTGCCCAATGGTGGCTAGAGCAGTCCCTAAAAGTATTTCAGGAGTCGATCGAAGAAAAGGGTGGATGCCTCCATTTATTCCATGGGGACACGGAGCAAATCATGGAAAAACTGGTTCAAAAACATAAAGCTGAAGCGGTCTACTACGGCGCGAATTACGAGCCCGACGAGCGGAAAATAGAGCAAAAAATGGAGGCTCTATGTAAGAGGTTGGGTATCGAAACCCACCGCTTTCACCATAACCTGCTGTATAATCCAGAGCTTATTCTTACAAAAGAGGGGAAACCCTACCAGGTCTACACCCCATTTTGGAACAGAACGCAGCAATTCTCCCAGCCGGAAAACCCTTTGCCTGCTCCCCGATCCCTTGAAAATTGCCTTAAAGGGGCCTCTGAGCCTCTCTCTAAGCTTCACCTTCAACAAACATGGGATCTTCACCTCATCCCCTCATTGTGGGAGCCGGGGGAAAAGGGGGCGAAAAAACGCCTTCGGATGTTTGTAGATAGAGGGAGAGTCGAAAATTACGCCCATGATCGGAACTACCCTGCAATTGAAGGGAGTTCTAAACTCTCCCCCCACCTCCACCTTGGTGAGATCAGTCCAAGGACTGCCTGGCATGCAACTGGGGCCTCGTTAATCTATAGAAAAGAGCTTGTTTGGAGGGAATTTGCAAAACACCTTTTATTTCACTTCCCCCATACTACCGATAATCCGCTAAAACCCGAATTCGATGCCTTCCCCTGGCAAAAAAATGCCAAGCTTCTCCATGCCTGGCAAAAAGGGGAAACGGGCTTTCCGATCGTAGACGCGGGAATGCGAGAGCTTTGGCATACCGGCTGGATGCACAATCGGGTGAGGATGATCGTCGGCTCTTTTTTAATCAAAGATCTGAGAATCCATTGGCTGGAAGGGGCAAAATGGTTCTGGGACTGCCTTGTGGATGCAGATCTCGCCTCCAATACTCTTGGATGGCAGTGGGTGGGGGGCTGTGGTGCTGATGCGGCACCTTTTTTCCGCATCTTTCATCCCGATCTGCAGGAGGCAAAATTTGACCCCACCCATGAGTATATAAAAAAATGGATTAAAGAGCCCTTACCCCGAATCGTCGATCATAAAGAGGCTAGAGAAGAGGCGCTAAAAGCCTACCATTCGATAGTTGCCCACAAAAAATCTGGCAAGTAACCCTTTTTTGATCCTATAAAGGCCTTCTCAGTGATGCCTTAAATAGAAGTAGTTTTTTTGAGA
>RGXB01000002.1 GCA_010029555.1 bacterium | reverse complement strand
AGAATGTTGATCAGCAAGGTTCGGGGGGTGGCGGACAGTTTGTTCCCCCTATTCCAAATAGTCAAATCACAGGAAACAGTTTCGAGTTGGCAAGCGCCCTATTTTGCGAAAATGCTGTTTCCACAGGCGATTTACAGCAAATAAAACTGGGTCTTGTCAACCTCTCTCCACAAGAATATCTAATAGCCCTTTCGGCTATCGCTCCTGACGAACTCAGCGGGATCACCCTCATCGAAATGGAAAACCAAAGCAAGTTAATCGATCTTCTTTCCAATCGTGTCAATCGGCTTTCAGACTATTTTTGTGATGCTTTCTTGTCGATGCCTAAGAACACTTTTTATATCAGCCCCATCTCTTTTTGGTTAAATCAGAAGGGAAACAACTCTGCTATAGGCTACAAGGGGAATACCACCGGCTTTGGGTTAGGTTATGAGAATCAGTTTGTGAAAAATACTTTTATGGGTTTCGGGGGAGCTTATACACGTAGCGTTACCCACTTTTATTCCCAGCAGGGAAAACTATCCTCTAACGGTTTTTACCTCTCTCCCTACCTTGCGACAAAGATAGAGAATCTTTATCTGGCGACAGGAATTATGGGCTCCTACGATGCTACGCAATTTTTCCGTTATATCGTGTATCCCGGAGTAAACAGAGCAGCCTATTGCGAGCCCTCAACATGGAATGTAACGGGACAGGTTCAGTGCCGCTATGCGATCGATCTTACACCGGACAAATATCTGGAACCCCTAGTTGAAGCGACTTTTTCGGGAGTGTATCGTAAAAATACCACAGAAACCGGTGCTAATTTTTTGGATTTTAACTACCCTTCCGACTGGAATGTTACTGTGCGCAATATCCTCAAATGTACTGCTGGAGCTGTCCATTGTTTTCCACAGGATTTCTCTTTAGATATGCGGGGCTCTTTGGGATATGTTCTGAATGCTTTGGTCACTTCCAATGATTACGAAGCTCTCTTTTTAGTCCCGGATCAAGTCTGCTTTCCCAACCTGGACTTTAAAGGCCTCGAGGTGAACCAAAGTCAGCTTTTTTCTCAGCTCAATTTGATTTTGAAGAAAAAAGACCGTGGAAAAGCGAGCCTTAATTTAAGCTATCAATGGGGAAAAACAATGCAGGTGACAGCTGTGGATTTCAGTCTTGAGATGTCGTTTTAAAATCTAAAGATTATTTTAGGCTCGTATGGGGTAAAGATTTCAACAGTTCTTTTTTCTCTATACAAGCGGGTCAAGTTGCTGCATTTCTGGCTGGCTGTTTTCAAGTGAAAGGGGATTTTTCACTAGATAAGAACCCAAAAGAAACAAGAGAGGCAAAAGGGAAAAAGAGGCTAAAAAACTACTAAAAGGGTAGAGGCGGTTTCCCCCTTCTGTCCATGCGCCCATCCAAAAAAGATCCATAAGTGTCCCTGTCAGAGGCTGAATCAGCATAGGAAGCCCCATAATGATAACGGCCGCAATCCCCATAGAGGTTCCTTGTAGATGTTTGGGGCTATTCTCGGTAATTGTGGGGTAGCCCAATACCTGTGATGAGGTGAACAGTCCCAAAAGGAAAAATAGAAAGCTAAGGTAGAGCATCGAGGAGGGGGCAAAAAGGATCAAAAACATGACGATGCTGGAAAAAATACCCCCTAAAATCATCCAAATTCTGCGCATGCCGAAAAGATCGGAAAGAGTTCCATACATAGGGGAGCCAAAGATAGTACCTATCGCAATCATGCTGGCAATAAAAGCGCTTTGTGCCAGCGAAAGGGCATGGATTTGCGTCAAAAAAAGGCTCGCAAAAACAGCACTGATAACCATTAGAGGCAAGTTCAGAAAGGCGGTGTATAACCCAACTTTCAACGTGACAGGGTTTTTTAAAGCCGTTTTTAGCTCCAAAAGTAGAGTATTCTTGGAAACTTTTTGCTCCTCTTGGCCGGGGCTTTGAATCGTCCAATACAGTAGTACGAGTAGACCCAACCCGAAAAAAGCATCCAGGTAGAGTGCTTGTCTCCAACCAAACTGCTCTGCAAGAAGTGAAAAAGGGGACTGGGCAATAAATGCCCCTAGCATGCCGATGGTAATAATCCATCCCATAATTCTCCCTTGCATTTTCTCCTCAAACCAGCGGGTGACAAGGATCATGCAACTTAAAAAGCAAAAGGCATTTCCGATCCCCGAGAGAAAATGGGAAATTGCCGCAGTCCAAATCCCTTTGGCTGAGGCGAAACCGACTGTGCCCAAAATACAGAAAAAGAGGGCCGACAAAATCACTTTTCTCACAGAAAAGCGATCCAGAATAATCCCTGCTGGAAGAAGGAAAAGGACATCGGCTAAAAGATAGGTCGCGCTGATGTACCCAAAACTTGTGGCGCTTAACCCTAAATCTTGCATGAGCAAAGGGGCAATCGCATTCATCATATGTAGCTGCATAAGCTCGTATGCTAGAAACAGAGCGGCAGAAAAACAGACAATATAGGGGAGAAGTTTTTTCATGAAAGCATCCTCATGGGGCATTCTTGTTTAGGGGAAAACACCTCTTTTCGAAAACAGCGCATACACTTGGAAATGTAACTTTCGTTGCCTCCGATCTGGATTTGTGAGCCAATCGTTACCGCTTTTCCCTCTTTATCGATTCGCATGTTCATTGTAGCTTTTCTTGAACAGGTGCAAATCGTTTTGATTTCGGCAATTTCTTCAGCCCAGGCAAGAAGATAACGGCTCCCCTCAAAGGGTTCCCCTAAAAAATCGGAGCGCAATCCATAACATAAAACGGCTACCCCTAAATCTGTTGCAATTTGAAATAGCTGCTCTACTTGCTTTTTTTTGAGAAAATGGGCCTCATCGATCAAAATGCAGCGTATTTGGGGGTTGTCCTCGAGGCTGGATTGAACGCAAGAAAAGAAATGGAACTCCTCGTCAAAAGGGGTGGCAGTCTGCTTTAGTCCGATGCGCGAATAGATGACAGTACTTTCAAAACGCTGGTCGATTTTGGGGGCAAATAAGAGGGTCTGCATCCCCCTTTCGATATAATTATAGCTTGCTTGTAGAAGCGTTGTACTTTTTCCTGCGTTCATCGCAGAGTAGTAAAAGTAGACCTTAGCCACCTTGAAAAGTCTCCGTTCAATGCCTATTTAACCTCTCACTTTACAAACTAGGAGATTAAAGAGACACCTTTTTTAAGAGGAGTCGTCTCTATGGGATGCTTAAGTTGGTTTTTTTAGTAAAAACCCTCTATAAAAGAGGGTTTTCTACACATTTTAGTCCTAAGCCTATTTCTTAAGTTTTACACCGGCATACAAAAGTACGGCCGTTACGATAGCGCTTATGATGATAATAGCGTTGTTGAATGAGTTTGTGATTGTAATACAACCAAACTCGTAGGGGAGCTTTACATAAAAAGGGAGTAAAATGTGGGAAATCATGTGAAAAAAGGCAGCACCCGCCACAAAAAAACAAACGTCTCTAAGTCTAAACATAAAATAATTCTCCTTATAATGTCGAAATAGAGGCTGCTTTGTTTTTTTTCAACCAAAAGGGTTTTCACTCCCCCCTAGTCTTGCCATTAACTTGATGAGCAAGAGGCGTTTAGAAATTGTGAGGCAAACTGCTGGATGGCATTCTCAAATTGAGTGGTCAACTTGGCCAATTCCCCCTTTTTTTCCTCGCTTACAGGCAGGATATCCTCCACGGTGAAAAAGTTTGAAGGCAGGTGGGGCCAGCGTGCCCGTTTATTTACCCCCCCCTTCTTATCAAGGGTTTGTTGCAAGTAAAATAGATCAAATATGGCCTCGCTAGGGTCTTGGTCTATGACCACCGGTTGTTTCATAAAAGCGCCACTGATACAGCAAAACAAACTCGGCTCGTCAGGAATTTTGGACTGCAACTCTTTGTATTGCGCTATATGCAAGGCATTTTTATTGAACTCCTGTTGCAAAAGGGGGATGAGGGGTGAATCGGGCTCTTGTCTTTTACACCTTTCGATGTTGGCTAAAAGGGACTGCTGTTTTGCAATAAAAGAGGATATAGCCGATTTCATCTCCTCTAGGAGTTCTACTTTTTCCTCTAAGGTCTCTTTCTCTAGGAGGGCTCTGATTGTTTGATGTAGAGAGTCAAAAGGGGGTATCACAGGGGCGATCCAGCTAGAGTATTTTTCGATGTACCACTGTTTTATTTTTGGATCCATGTGCGGCAAGCCACTGAGAATTGTAGGCTGAAAATGAAAAGAGGTAATAGAGCCTCTTACATCATCAGGCAGTAAATGGGCAGCATAAAGGTAAAAGTTGGAGGGCACAAGCTCAAATATCTTTTTATAGTCAAGCTCTTTGGGGAAATAGAGACAAAGAGCAATTAAAAATTTTCCATCTCCTAAAATTTTTTCTCTCAAAATTTCTAGAAAATGGGTTGTATACAGATCGTGGCCTGCCTCAAGGAGATTCTTTAAATGGATTTCTACCGGAAGATTCTGTCCGTTGAAGGGGATGAGACTTTTACTAAAACGTACAAGGGTGGGGTTTTCACAGGATTCATGCGCGATTGTTTTGAATACAGGCAAGGGGAGAATTTGTCCAAACATGAAAAGGATATTTGCTGAGAGGATCTTTTTATCATAAAGCTGTAAGAGCAGGTCTTGCCCAAACGTAATCAGCAAAGTTTTAAACTTGGATGAGCGGGCAAGATTGTTAAAAATTTCATCCGTCTCACCAACTTTTATAAGTATTTCCAATAGACGGGGGAGATTCTCTTTATTGTCCAATTGCTCTAAAAGTTCAAAGATTGGGAGAACGTCTTGAAAATTTTCTTGTAAACAGCAGGAGCGAACCTTCTCATAAAGGTAGGTTTGATCTTTTGAGGAGCGGTTGAGAAGAATAAATATCTTTTCGATCGCAGTCAAGTGTCGGGCAAACCGCCTCAAAAAAAGGAGTGAAAGCCAATTCCATGAATGTACAGACTGTTTTTTTATAGCGCTTTGCAGAGAGCTGAAAATTTCTATATTCAGGGCGCCGAAAATTTTAGCAAAATCGGTAGCTGCATGAAAAGGGGCCTCGAAGAGAAATTTTTTAATAGATTCGACTGTAGAATCATGCTCTTTTTTATCGGGGAACTCCTGAAAAAAAAGGGCAAGCATTTCCTGTAAGGTGTCGGGTTGCTGTTCCAAAAGAAACAACAATTGCATGGGGTTTAAAAGGATATTTTGAATAAAAAATTTCTTCTCCAATCTGTGGAGAAGGGCAAAATCCTCCACAGGGAAAGGGAGGCGCAGAGGGAGCAAAGAGGTGGAATCTACTCTGGATTTTAGAAAATCTCTTTCCATGTGTACAAGAAATGTCGATAGTGGAAAACAGGGGAGCTTGAACGGTATTTGGGGATGGTGGATTCGAAAGCAGGCCTGCGCTAAAATTGCACCCGAGCTTTGAGGGTCTAAAAGAAGAGGAGCCAGCACCTCTCCCTCTGGATGAGAATTAAGAAGTTGAATCGCATGCTGGATTTGTCTGTGGTTAAATTCTAAAGGTTTGGACTGTAGTTTTTTATTTACGAGCAATTGAGCCAAAAAGGCACATGCAATATCGGGATGTTTTGGGTATTGTGTTAAAAATCTGCAGTTTTCCCGAATATTAGCGGCTTTATGTTCGTTTAAACCATGAAGGACGTTTCCCAGCTGATCCCCGTAGATTAGTAGGAATTCTTTGAGTGGTCCACACCCTAATAAAAGCACATCGTGAAAAACAGCTTCTAATCCTGCGGCCTCGATCCACTCTTTGTCCTCAAGTAGACACCTAACAGGGCGGTCAGAGTCCAGCAGTCGAGAGATAAGATCGGTTTCAAATTTAAAATAGTCCTCTAAAGAGGGTTGTTTTTTAAAGATATAGAGCTGGTCTTTCAGATCCATATTAAAAAATCTTTCGTAAAAGGTCTCCATAAAATAGGAGTTTTCGACAAGCGCTTGGCCGATGTGGGCTATGCGAAAGACAGTGGAATCGAGAATGCGGAGGTGTTCCTCCTCCGGATCAAAAAGCTTAAGGCTTTCCACTCTATTTACCAGGTCTTTATGGTACAAGTTTTCAAGCTTTGGCGCGAAAGGGATCACCGTTTCCGATTCTAAAAACGAAAGGTAATTCAGCACATATTTTTTGATTTTCGCGTCTTCGGGGGAAGTTTCAAGAAGAACCGCCTGAAGCCCCTCTTTAAGCTCGGGTACTCTTTTTACAGAGAGGGGTACATCTTTTAAATCGGCAACTTCGTCCCCGTGCAACACCCATTGAATATAGGGCTCGATGGGGGGGAGGTTGGTCATTGTCAAATTATGCATAGAGGCGCAAGTTTAACACGGGTTTTTTTAAAGCGGAAAAGAAAATTAGGGTTTTTTTAAATAAAAAATGTTATTTTAGTGATTCCTGGCGCTAATCCATTTAGAGCCAACAAAAAAAAGGGGGGGGTCCCCTTTAAAATTAGTGCAAATACGTCATGAAAGAGTTGTAAAAGGTTATGTTTCCATTTGACCAAACCCGTATTTCGATTGAGGCATCAATAGTGAGTTCAGGTGTTGACTCTATAAATGAACCCCCCCCTAGCTCAATAGAGAGTGAGCTCTCTCTTGCACAAAGGAGAGTTTCCAACCTAAGGGATAGGTTTTTCAGTCCGGCTCCTTTTATTGAGGGGGAAACCGCCGCCGTTTTTTTGGATAAGGGGCCCTCTTTAGAGGGTGCGGCTCACCTTTGTATATCACCTCAAAAGCTACGCCCCCTTGAGCAATCCCAAAAATCCTCCTCTAAAGAGGTCGACCTAAAACCAAAAAGAAAAATAGGATGCGGTCTCCGTTTGAGCATGCCTGATGATTTTCAAAAAGAATCTAGCAAAACTTGTGGTTCTTTTGTACAGCATGAGGAGGAAAGCCCTTCAAAAAAGTTCATAGCACATGGGGCGGAATGCGTTAGGCCATTATCTATAAAACCAAGTTTGGCAAAAAGGGTTTTGCCAAGACACCTTACCGTGGAGGTTCATCCCTCCATTGGGGACGACGATAGCAGGGCAGACCCCTTTTGTCCCCCTGTGAATAGATGGATAGGGCAAAGGGATGTAACCCTCTCTCAATGGGTAGAAAAAATTTGCTGCAGTTTTACAAACGACACCATGGGTAAAGATCGAGTCAGGCCATCTTGGTTTTACGGCTCAAAAGGGGTTTGTGGCTCCTATTTTGCCCTTGATGACTCTCAAAAAATTCTAGGTGTCGTGAAACCGGCCGATGAAGAACCGGGGTGTGAGAACGCCACTGGGGAGCTTATGGGTTTAAAAGAGGCAATACAGCCCACAACCGCGACTCTACGCGAAGTTTTAGCCTACCGTTTGCAACCTGAGCTTGTGCCCCCTACAGTTTTGATGGATCTCACCTCAAGCCAATTTCATAATAGGGCAACAAAGCGCTGCTCGGTACAGATGTTTGTGGAAAATGACGGGGTAGTGGGCTCTTTAGAAGAGAGTACAAGGCACAGTCTGACCCCCCTTTTAGGGCCTATTGCTTTTTTGGA
The DNA here is from genome assembly GCA_010029555.1 of bacterium. Lineage (GTDB taxonomy): Bacteria > Chlamydiota > Chlamydiia > Chlamydiales > RGXB01 > RGXB01. The sequence continues at coordinate 24,371 of RGXB01000002.1, read as the reverse complement.
TCTTTTATTTGCCAATTCCGATCGAAATTCGGGAAATCTTTTAGTGAAAAAAACCCAAACAGGCGTTCAGGCTATTATTCCGATAGACCACGGCTGTATTTTGCCCGATAATTTAGCCTCCGGGGCCAACTTTTTTTGGTATCCCTATTTAGATCCAAACCAAAAATTTGACGATAAGATCATAGGAAAAATTGCGGCTCTTGATTTTGAGCGTCTCTCTTTAGAAGTGGTGCAATTGGATTTAGGCGATGAGGTTTTGAACGCTCTGTTTGTGACAACTTTATTGCTTAAACGGTTGCACCAAACAGTTGCGATACGGGATATTGCCATGTATTACATCTCTGAACCAAAAAACTGGGAACAATCGAAATCTCTAATGTTTTCTATTTTAAGACTGGCTGCGTTGAGATCCAAGCTCTTGATTCATCCCGAAAACTTTTCAAGTGGACGGATTCCTGTTGAAATTTTGACAAATTGTTTAGAGGAGGTTGTCGATTTTATCGAGAGCCAAAGAGAAAGTGTCACACAGTTTCTAAAACAAGCGAACTTTGATCCGCAAGCGGCTAGAGAATTTACGGAAAAAAGGTATGAAAACCCCCACCAAAAAATCCATCTAGCCCTTGAATGTACCCGTAAACTCTTTGAAGAAAAATTCTGTCGGATCCTTGAAAAAGGGGAAAGCGCCCTAGAAATCCAACAGAGCCTTCTAACAAATTCGTGGCAAATAGAGGCAGAGGTGAGAATCCAAGCTGCGCTGCAGGAAAGGATCGAAAACCCCCACCTTGAGTACCCCCAGCCCGAGGCTATTTTTTAGATGTTTGGCATGCATTAACCTTTTGGATTTCGAGCCAGGTGTTGTAGGTTTTTTTCACTGCAGCTGAAGCAACACCGTCGATAACTAGCTGTTTCACCCGATCGATATACCCCGACTCTTTGTCAAAGGCTTTTAATGCAGTCGAGGCTAGCCCAATCTCCACTAGCCGGTGAGCAAGCATCTCTAGATGGCAGGCATCTGGAAAACGTTTAATACCACCGGTCAGTGTAATGCATGCCTCGAGCGGATCCACACGATCGCTATTTCTTGGATGAACAAAGTAGACAATCGAAAATCGCTCTTTTTGGGGTTGGGAAACCACCCTGTGGACGCTACTTTTAAAATAGCCATTGCTCATATTTTCAAGCATATCCCCACAGTTGATGATGAAAGCGTCTTTTGGGACTTTGACGGGAATCCATTTCCCGTTGTGAAGAATCTCTAGCCCCTTCTCGGTAGACATTGGTAGAATTGTGAAAAGATCGATATCTGTATGAGCTGCAGCCCAGAATTGATCGGAAAGGGGGTTTTTGGGGTAGTAAAGAGCCCTTAATACACAGTCCCCGTCAACGGTCATCTCCTGAAGAAAATCTGTTTTTTGCCCCATAAATCGGCTCAAAACATCCTGAAGTTTTTCGCTGTGCTCATCGAGGTGTTTGATCAGGTTTTTCATGGGGGTTTTAAGATCCATCCAAACTGGCCAGAGATTTTTTTTCTTCCCGAAGTGGAGAAACTCTTTGAAATCCACCGATTTTTTTCCTTGTGCGTTCTCCTTGATCACTAGACCCCTTTGTCCATTAAGATCAGGAAAGTAGAGCTCCATTTTTTTTTCCCGAGGACTTTTAAAAAACTCGATCGAAGCTTGATAACTTTTTTCTAAAGCCTTTTCATCAAAACCGGTATGGGTTAGAGCACAAAAACCGATCTCATGCAGAGCTTTTGTAAATTGTTGGCTAAACTCTTCTTGAGTTTCACTATTTTCATAAAGTCGCATATCTATAACAGGGATAGAGCTTTCAAAAATGGGCTCCGGAGTAAGCGTGGAGGCCAAAGCTAGAACGGGAAAAAAGAAAAAAGCTCCACTAAGGGTTTTTGTTGTGAGAGTTTTCATAAGGCACTTCTGATTAAAAAAGGATAAAAAGAATTTAACAAAATCGCCCCAAAGGAATCAATTTTTAATTTTGTTATTTTTTAAACAAAAAACAGCTATTTCTGTTTTAATTTTATCCACGATGTAATTAACTTACTCTTAATTATTGCGTTAATTTTTAATATTAGGTGATTTAATGCAAATTTTATCTGCCCAGGTCAATGAGACCCCTTTTTTTCGTTTATCCCAGTCCTTTAAAGAGAATCTGCTGTTTTTATTCCGCTTCATTTGTGATCCCTTAACAATGGGTTCTCTTTTTCCGAGTTCGAAAGCACTCGCGACCCGAATGGTTGTACGGATGCAGCCCTCGATAGAGCCAAAAAGATATCTTGAGGTGGGGCCTGGAACTGGAGCTGTTACCGATTCTATTTTGCAAAAGATGGGGCCTAAAGATACTCTGGATATTGTAGAATTGGACCCTGATCTTTGTCGTGTATTACGAAAAAAATATGAGGCATGCAGAAATCTTAAGGTTTACGAAACATCCATCGAGAATTTTGAATCAGCAAATTATGATGGGATTGTCAGCAGCTTGCCCTTAAACCAGTTTTCTGTCGATTTTGTGGAGACTATTTTTAAAAAATATCTTCATATGATGAAGCCTAATGCTTTTTTAAGCTACTACGAATACAAATATCCGAAGATGGTTGCAGCCTTAACCGAACGGGGAAAAAGGCTCAAAAAAATTCAACTTCTAAAAAGCTTTTATGGAGAGAAACACCAGGAAAAAATTGAGACGGTCTGGAAAAATTTCCCCCCCGCAAATGTCCGTTTTTTACAAAAAAACCCAGTCGAAATAGCGACGGCCTAAAAGAGAGCTAACAAATGGGGCGATAGATAGGGTGCTTGTTAAAAGCACCCTTTTTTTGTTCAGTGAAAGGGTAGATTCCTCCCCCTTTAATGTCACGGGGGCGAAACCTCTTCGGATAGATCAGCGTGCAGGCGGTTCTCTAGTTCAAAAAGCTCTTGGGAAAGCTTTTTTGGAAATGTATGGTCAAAGATCTTAAAATATCTTTTTAATTCCTCCACCTCCTGGAGCCAGGCTTTTTGGTCTACTTTCAAAAGCTGGTGAAGAGCATCATGATCTAATGGGAGACCGGTTAAATCCATACTCTCTAAAGTGGGAACAAAACCGATTGGGGTTTTTTTTGCCTTAGCTTTCCCGTCCAATCTTTCGAAAATCCATTTCAAAACGCGCCCATTTTCCCCGAATCCGGGCCATAAAAATTTCCCGTCTTCCCCTTTTTGAAACCAGTTTACGTAGAAAATTTTTGGTAAATGAGAGGGGTCGGTCCGTTTTTCAAAAGAGAGCCAATGGGAAAAATAGTCCCCCATATTATACCCACAAAAGGGGAGCATCGCAAACGGGTCATGCCTTAAAATTCCTATAGGGCCGTTGGCTGCAGCGGTCGCCTCTGAAGAGACAGTGGTTCCAAAAAAGGTGCCGTGTTGCCAACTAAAAGATTCGGTGACAAGGGGAATCACCGATTGACGTCGCCCTCCAAAAAGGATGGCAGAAATCAAAACACCTTCAGGATCTTCAAAAGCTTCATCAACGCAAGGGCAGTTTTTTATAGGAGTTGCAAATCGTGCATTCGGATGGGCAATTTTCTCGTTAGGGCAGTGCTCAAAACATTCTCCCATCCAATTTAGGCATCCGCCAGGGGCCTCCTTAGTCATCCCTTCCCACCAGACATCCCCCTCCTTGGTAAGGCCAACATTGGTGAAAATGGTATCTTTTTGGATCGTTTCCATCGCGTGAGGATTGGTGGTTGATGAGGTACCGGGTGCGACTCCAAACATTCCGGCTTCCGGATTGATTGCATAAAGTTTTCCATCCTCTTTAATTTTCATCCAGGCGATATCATCTCCCACAAGGGTGATTTTCCAGCCAGGCAGAGAGGATTTAAGCATCGCAAGATTTGTTTTTCCACAAGCACTTGGAAAAGCGGCAGCGAAATATTTTTTCTCCCCTGCAGGATTTTCTATCCCTAGTATAAGCATATGCTCCGCAAGCCAGCCCTCTTCTCTCCCCATTCGGGATGCAATCCGGAGTGCAAAGCATTTTTTAGCTAAAAGCGCATTCCCGCCATAACCGCTGCCAAACGACCAGATCTCTTTTGTCTCGGGGAAATGAACTATATATTTATTTTCCCGATTACAAGGCCAAGCGGTATCCAAACATTCCCCAGAAAGCGGAGCCCCAACGGAGTGTAGGCAGGGGACAAAATCTTTATTTAAGAGCTCGGTTAACACCTCCTTACCCATGCGCGTCATGATGCGCATGCTACATACCACGTATGGGGAGTCGGTGATCTCCACACCAATTTGGGCAATCGGCGACCCAATAGGGCCCATACTAAATGGGATCACATACATCGTTCGGCCGCGCATACACCCTTTGAAGAGGTTTTTTAGATGAGAGCGCATCTCTACGGGATCTCTCCAATTATTGGTGGGACCCGCATCTTTTTTGTGAAAAGAGCAGATAAAGGTGCGATCTTCGAGGCGAGCAACATCATCACATGAGGATCGGGATAAAAAACAGTCTGGTCGTAAAGAGTCATTAAGGCGAATGAAACTCTTAAGTTTTACCATCTCTTCGCATAAGCTATCGTACTCTTCTTGTGAACCATCGCAAATATGCACCCGATCGGGGCTGCATAAGTTTTCCACCTCCGCTATCCAAGCTGCAAGCCGTTCGTTCTGAAACGGGATATTGGGGGATGAATTACAGAAAACCTCTGTGTTGATTCCTAAGAAACAGAAGAGAAAAAAAAGGGTTTGATAAAAGGGTTGCATCTTTAAGCTCCTTTAATAGTTTTTTTAAAATATTCTTTAAAAAATAATTTTTTGTCTAGGAGCTTAGATCAGCCAGGAATCATGCTTAGATTTTTTTCGAAAAAGAACTTTTATTTTGTTTTTTACAAATAACTATTTAGGAAAATTAAAGGGCTGTGTTTTAATTTTCCCCAATCGGAATAAATTTTTCTTAATTTAGGTCGCTAAATCAATCACTAAATGGATCTTTAAATAGGAGTGTTTATCATGCAGCCCGTAGGATTTAATTTTTATTTTGATAAAATCGAGAGGGAGCAGCTCAACGATAGCGAGATTTTAATCTACCAAATCGCAACAGTTGTTATGGGGTGCATCTGCTATTACCTATTTACAAAAGAGCCGAAAAAAAAAGAACTTAAAGAATCCCTAGTCGAATGGATTCATGAAAATGATCAAAATGGGCGAGAGGATAAGGTTCGAGTGGCTCTTCAACTTCTTGATGCGGCACATGGGGGCAAAAGGGTCACGATCCACTCAAGGCCTCTTACAAATCTTCCCCCTTTTTCCCCAGAGCTTAAGGGTTTAACTTCTCTTGAGATTTGTCAGACCCTTATCCGTCGATTGCCCAAAGGTTTGGAGCATTTAAAGAACCTGGAAAAGCTCTTTTTAGAAAAAAATAGAATAGATAAACTGTCGAAAAGGGTGTTTCAGCTAAAAAAACTCCAGGTGTTTTCCTTGGAATGCAATTTTTTAGAGGAATTACCCGACCGTTTTAGCTCATTTAAAGATCTTTGTATATTTAGTGCCGGTAATAATCGCATACGCCTATTTCCCCGCTCCCTGTTAAGTTTAGAAAAACTCAAAGTTTTGCACCTTTTTAATAACAAACTCCATTTCGATGAGTCCGATTACCCGGGTCTAAGGCAGCTTGAGGCTTTGGATTTAAGTCACAACAACCTAAGGAGTATTCCCAAAACTCTTTTCAAGGATTCGTTGGTTATTCTAGATCTGTCCGTAAACCAAATGGAAGCTCTACCGGAGGAGATCGCCCATATGGAACAACTCAAGGTGCTGTTGCTTAGTCAAAACCAACTTAAAGAGCTCCCTGTAAACGTAAAAAACCTGCAGAGGCTTGTCGACTGCGATCTTAGTTTTAATCCTCTAGAGAAAATTCCCCCCCAAATTGGGGAGCTGACCTCGTTAAGGCGCCTCAACCTGATGGGGGATCTCTATTTAAGCGAGTTGCCCTTCTCAATTTCCCGATTATCAAATTTAGTGAGCTTAAATTTGGAATTTACCTCAGTTCCACAAGAGCAATTCGATCTTTTGTGCGCCAGAATTAATGGAACCTTTTATGTTTGCAGCGAAAGTCAATTCAAGAAAACTTTTTCCGCATGGGCACAAATAGCCCAAAAGAGGGATATCTCTCCACCCCAAAATCTTACCGACACAGAAAAAGTGATGCTAGTGAATTGGATGTTGAGATTAGAAGCGACAGTGGATTTTTCCCGTGAAAGGAAAAAGGTGACCGCTTTATGTATCGATATGATCCGTTTTTTGGAAAATCCCGGCTTCAAAGAGCCCTTTTTTTTACAGCTTCAAGATAATTTAAGTGGTTGTGAGGATCGTGCGCTTTTAAACCTGGTTTTATTAACTTTAAATTTTGTATTACAGGAACAAAAAGAGGTGTCTCAAGAGGATAGGCGTCAGCTCTTCTACAGGTGTGCGAAAACTCTGGAAATACTGAAAATGATTCCAGAAAAATTGCTTGTGGGAGAGTCCCATAAAGAGGATACGGAGGTTTTTCTTTATGTTTTGAAAAAATTTCAAACCTCTATGGATCTTATGCTCCCTTTCGCTATCGAGATGCACTATCCCGAGTATGCAGCAAGACTCATAAAAAAAGATGTAGATTGGGCTAGTTTTGCGCAACATCTGGAGTCGATCGATCCTGTTGAGCTGATTTTTTCCCATCTTCCTGAGCAAGTAGAGTCTTTTGTTCGCTCCTATTACCCCGAAAAAGGGCTACAAATTACAAAAATGTTGGAAAAACAGCTAGAGCAAATTGAGGAGTTGTCTCAAGGAAAGGATTGTAAAACCTACCTTGAGGAGATGGATGCACTCACCAGTTTGAGAAAGACATTGTATAAAGAGGGCTTTCGAGAAGCTTTTCTATAAAAAAGGGTTAGAGGGCGTTGAACCCCCTGTCCATGCTGATTTCGTCTAACAATGTATCCAAACGGTCCAAATCATCCATAAAAATATCAAGTTTTCTATCGCAGGTGTGCGCGAAAGACTCTACGAAGGGATGAATAGTGCTGTTTTCGTCTTTAGGACAAAAATGGAAAGTGATCTTTTGCCCTTTTAAAAGGCTTGTTCCCCCTGTTATCGCTTTTGTTAAGGCTTGAATCTGCCCTTTTGTCGCTTTTTCGAACCAATTTTTGGTTTTTATAATAAAACTTTCACCAACATCAAACGGATGATTTGTTGTAAAAGTCACGAACTGGTCGATAAGTGCACTCCTTATCCCTTCACCCTCAAAGTATTCTTGCAACTCATGGGGAGCTAGAGTTTGAAATACAAAATGCTGCTCACTTGTAAAAGCTTGGAACATCTCCCACAAAGCTCGAGATCTCCCTTCGTGGGATTTTCCTAAAATCTCCATCACTGAAGAGGGGACCTCATCGGGGGAATCTAAAGCTAAAGTGGTTTGAATCTGTAGAAGATCCTCCTCAGACCACCCCTGTTGATTCAACAATCTTGATCCATTGAGGATTTTGTCGATCTCTTTAAAAAAAAGTTCTTTAGATAAACGGGAATTCTTTCTGAAAAACTGGAGAAGCTCAAAAGATTTAGGGGGCAAGAGGCTTCCGGTAGGGATCTGCATCTTTTGCAATCGAGACAAAAGGATACCAAAGTTTATGAGAAGCTGAAGCTCGCCTGAAGAATAATCCTCTTTCAACGTGAGAAAACCCTCCTCGTCTTTTTCTAGGCGAGTTTCGCTTGAGGAGTTCAACAGAGATTTGAGCAGAAGGTAGAAAAATTCTCTTTTGGGTCCCCCGTCATCTACAGTAGGGGGGATCGCATAGGTAAGAATCCCGTCTATATTTTTCGGCTCACTGTCTAAAAAATAGACAGTAAAATTATCTAAATAAAGGAGGTGACTATTTATAAGCGCCTCAAGAAGAAGCTCAGGAAAAGGGATCTTTTCACATTTTTTTAAAAGCAGCGAACCGGAGGCAACATCGATTAAAAACCCATGGTCCTCTAGGTAGCTGAAAGAGGGCATCGACTCAAGAACTGCTGAAGGGGAATCGGGAAGAGACTCCATATAGGAGCGCATCGACTCCGTGAGATCCCATAAAAAACTTTCTTCTGTTGCGGTTTTAGCCGTTAAGGTGTGGTCATTTAGATCAAGAAGATACACGAGATCGTAGTACACAATCCTTTTCGTAATAGGGTTAGCAAAAAAGACGAAATTATCATAAAGGAAATTAATCAAGGCGGTCTCTTTACCGAAAGAATTATCGAGAAAGGGGATCAAAATGGTATTGCATACGGTCGGGAGCTGTAGAATATGGAGGAAATTTCCATAGTCGATAGTGAAAAGAAAATTCTCAAGATTCAAGCGTACATTAAAAAGAGATTTCGTAAATTCTTGAATAAAATAGGGGAGCTTGCGCCCCCCCTTTAAATCAAAGACAACCGGAATGAGAAAGATGTGGTTATAGATCATCTCGGGGAGTTTTTTTATAAGAGCATAAAAGGATGCGATCTCTTGTGGTGTGTAGGTCAAAAGGATGGCCAATCCCGAATGATCTCCCTGCGCATAGGTGTTGGCAAAAAGGGCCTTTCTGATAGCTTGATTGGACCCAAAAAGCAAAAGATCCCTTTGTTCTTTAGAAAATGTTTTAAAAAAGTACAAAAGCTCAAAGGGTTTAAGGGGAGCATCTTCGTAATAGGTTTTTAAAAAAAGGGCGAATTCGGCCCATTGCTCTTTTGCTAGAGCGGGAAGGAGTTCAATAAGATGATAAAGGACTCCACTGTGCCTAATCCCGTGCATCCCTGGGGTTACGCAGCGCAAGGAGGCATCAAGGTAAGGCCAGGACTCTCTTGTTTTTTCCAAAAAGGTGAAAAGTATCTTGTTTACATGTTGGCTATCACGCCCTAAAACGTGAGGTTGTAGTCTAGTGGTAAGATCAGTAAGCTCGCTTATACTAGGCATCCCCTCTCTTTTAGTGTGAAAGAAAAAGTTTTTGAAAAAAAAGATTTTGGATACGGGGGGGAGTTTTTGCAGGATCTCTTTCGTCCCCTCTTCAAAAAATTCTACAAAGCTTTTAGTCAAACCCTGCATTTGGAGAAATTCTTTTATTTTTTCTTTAGTAAGGTTTCGTTGGCGAGGGGGAAATTTTGGAAGCAAAAAATCAAAAAACTCCTTTTTCTTCTCCACCGAGGCATTTGATAGACTTTGGATTGCAACGGTGTGGACTTTTCTGTTTTCGTCGGTAGGTGAAAAGGGAAATGGAGCGGTAGGGCTTTGGCAGTGTGCTATCGGGCGTAATGGGGAAAACATCGTCTTATTCTACGGGTTAAGTTAAATTGTTACCTTGTTTCTTCTGGTGAAATAGCTAGAAAAAGGGTGGCAGGAGGCGGTTGCTAGACTGCATTAAACCCCTTTTCAAGACAGATACCCTCTAAAATGGAGGTAATCTCCTCTAGGCTATCGGCAAAAATATCCACGCTTGAAGAACAGGTATGCAAAAAGCAGGAGGTTTCCGGGTGAATATCATTTTTTGCTTTAGGGCGAATCGACAGTTTCAGTTTTTCATTCAGGCTTATCGCAGAAGAGCCGGTTGTGGCATGGGCAAAATGGGCGCACTTATCACCTGAGGAGCTTAAAAACCAATCTTGGACATGCTCTTTGATTTTTTTACTATCAAGATCATTTAGGGCAAAAGGATCATCAAAACCCTCAATCTCAAGGTCTATGAAACTAGAGAAATTCTCGGAAGTAAGCGGTTTTCCCTCAATTTGGTAGGCGATAACGTAAGGGGATTCTTGGCGGATGTTGAAGAGTGTTTCAAAATCCATCCCCTCCATAAGGGTTCGAACAGCCCTCAGGCGATTTTGGTAAATGTTTTTTAGCTCCTGGTGCACAACGGAGGGGACCTCTTCAATCGAATCGAGAAGATAAAGATCTTTAAGTTTTTCCAGATCGGCTTCTTTAGGTCTTTTTTTGTTTATAAGTCTTTTTCCCTCCAAAATTCTATCGAGTTCTTGATAGAAGGCCAAAGAGGTGTGCTCTATCGACATCTTTAGGATGCGCATGATGAAGTACGTCTTTAGGTGGAAAACTTTGCCGAGCGGAATTTCCAGTTTTTTTGCCATCGCCAAAAACTTTCCAAAGTCCCTATAAAGCTCTGTTTTCTCTTTGGATGCATCGTCTTTTAATAGGGGGAAGCCTTCGCTATCAAGCTCTATCCCGCAGCCCTCGGAGTTTTTAACAATTTCTGAGGCGATTAAAGAAAATAAAGATCTGGATGGACCCCCATGATCCACGGTAGAGGGGATTTTAAACTCCAGCCTTCCCTCAATCATTTCGGGTGCAGATTTTAAAAATACCACTTCGAAATTTTGGGTGTACTGTATTTGGGAATGGGCAAGAAGCTTGAGATAGCAGGGGTAGTCAGCCGCCGAAAGATCCCCTTTGAAAAAAAAGGTGTTACCACTTTGATCTATAAACCCTTTTGTACCCTGACAAATAGCAAAGGCAGGGTGGGTCTGTGGGATGTTTTTACGTACAAAGCGCACCCGTTCTAAATAATCGTTCAATTCTTTTAAGAGTTCGGTTAGCGCCATTTTTTCTTGAGCCGTATCCAAGAAATCCTCCTCATTTAAGGAGGTCAAGAGCCGTACAAGATCTTCAGCTAGTATTCTTTTGACTACCGGATTGGTCTCTAAAGAAAAGGCTTTTTGATAAAATTCGACTAATCCGTAGTACTCAGGCCAAGATTCGTTAAGATTTTGTATGCATAAACAGGATTTGAGATCCTCCAAATGGAAAATCTCCAGATCAGCCCCTTCAACAAGGGTAAAAGCCAAATTTTCAAAACATATGAGACCCGATTGGAGATAAAAAGCAAATCGATCAAAAGATTTTTGGGTGAAATCTTCTTTATGGAGCCTAAGAAGTTTGGGTAAATATAGGAGGAAAGGGAGGTATTCAGGTCCGATAGTTTGCATCATCGCGTAGTAGCTTTTGAGATGGGAATCAGAGAGGCTAGAGAGAATTTCCAGACCCATTTGTTCGAATGGGATAAGCTCCTCTTTAAAAAAGATTTTACGCATCTCCAATGTAGTGCCCTTCAATAACTTTTCCCTTTCTTGACTATGAAAGGTATTGAAAAAAGGGATCCACCCAGGATCTTGAGCACACTCTTTGCCATACCGAATAAAGTACGTGACAAACTCTGACCACTGTGGGGGATGGATCTCTTCAAGGGATTCGAAAAACTTAAAAAGCCAGTAGCAATCACAGCCTGATTCGAGCAAAGGGGTTAAAAATTCAGTAAACAGGCGCCACTGTTTTGGATCATGATCCATAAAAAGGGAAAAAATGCTTTGAAAAGATTTGTACTCCCCCCAGCCCCCAAAAGGGCTTAAAAGTAGGCACAGGTTTCGAATATCCTCAGCCTTTAGGGGTGGAAGTTTTTTTTTGGAATCGCCTAGCATTTTGAAGAGATCTATCCGGTTTTCCAGAGTAAAATGGGATAGGTAGGGGAGGGCCGCCTCTTTGAAGAGTTGGATGTACTCCGTATCCAAGCTATCCTCTCGTAGATCCAACGAGAGACCCTCTTCGGCCAAAAAAGCCTCAAGGTCCCCTAAAGCGGCAAAATTTCTACAGATCTTTTCCCCAAATAAAAATTCCAGGGGATGAGCCCTTTTCTGTTTCTTCCCCCCACGCGCTGCTAGCTCTGGTGGGTTTAGACGCTTGATCTTTGCATCCGTCCCCTCTTTCTGCGTCGAGGAGCTGAAATCTGTATTTTCTCTTGCCTTTTCTTGAGCAGCATTATTAAGCGCAAAAAGATTCAATTGCTGAACGTCAAAAGGTTTACAAGCATGCGGTGGCGTTGTCAATTTAGGTACCCGTTTTAAAATTTTACCTTTGCAATTTCTTAGCTAAGAAAACTCTTCAAGCAATATATAAGTTGATCCAATTTAGGGTATTTTGCCCATAAATAGATGAATAGGATATCAAAGATAAAAGTTATTATCTAATCTATTTTACTCCTTCAGGGGAGGGGATCCAAGGGGTTTAAGATGCCCTAGAGGGATTAAATATTGTCCATTTTTTTAAAGAAACTTACGGTCATCGCCTGTTTCGATGATACACTTCAACCCTCTTAAGAGGGATTGGGGAGTTGCCTACAAATGATTTGCTACGTACTTTTCAATGAGTAGCCGAGTAGGGCGATTGAGATTTAGATGCAAAGCCTCTTTTGGATCGACCCATAGAAAACTTTGCGCCTCGTCATTGAGCACAACGGTTTGGGTATCCGTATATGCTACATAATTCAAAAATATAAAGTGGCTGTCGGGCACATAAAATTCTTCGGATTGGATGCAATCTTGAACCATGAATAACGAGATCTCTTTGAGCGTCAATCCCGTCTCCTCTTGAAATTCGCGTAAAAGGGCATCGGTCGAGGTTTCATCTTTGTCGATCTTACCCCCCGGGATAGCAAAGGTATAGCTCCATTTATCGGTTAGAATAAGTAGACACTCTTTTTTTTGGTTAAAAACTAGGGCGCCTACAGTGACCACCGGATAGGGTTTTGCTTTTTTAATCTCTCGCACCTTTTTTAACGTTTTTACAAATTCGATTAGGTCTAAAGGGCTGTTCCAAACTATTTTCGGCTTGGCCTGGGCAACTTTTTTAAGTGGCTGGTATCGGCTCAAAATGGCACCGCTTACAACACCGTTTCTGTTTGCTGCCAAAACGTCTACATCCATATCCCCCACATAAAGGGTTTGAGAAGCGTTGAAAGGGTGAATTTTTAAAAACTCCTTCAGCTCCACCTCTTTATCGATCACACCTCCTCTTAAAATGGGATGGAATCTATCTAAATGCAAAAAATTGACCAGTTTCTTCAATACAGGTTCCGCGATCGTCGAAAAAATGGAGATGGTTTTTTTCTCCCTTTTCAATTCCTCGAGTGCCTCAATGACACCAGGCCGTAAGGAACCTTTCAATGCAAATTCAGGGTAGATTTGAAAATAAAGGGAGTTGATATCGGAAAAAGGGATTTTTTTATCTAGAAACTTATAATAAAATGTTTCGGCGGGTATTGTGAATTCGTTAAAAAAAACGTCTCTGGATATTTTCTCGCCCCCCATACGGAGGATAGTTTCTTGAGTTGCAAAAAAACTTAGCTCAGCATCATCAAACAAGGTGCCCGCAAAATCGAATATAAAGTGTTGAAGATGCTGCATAAGGAATTTTTACCCTCTATTAAAAATCGGAGTGCAATAAACTTAAAAACTGCGAGCGCAGATTTGGATCGGTCTGGAAGCTCCCAAGCATCGTCGTTGTGATCAATTTGTTTTGTTTGTCTTGTCCTCTCATTTGCATACACATGTGGCTTGCTTTGATCACAACCGCGACTCCAAAAGGAGAGAGACATTCATCGATACAATTTGCAATTTGATCGGTGAGCCGCTCCTGGATTTGTAGACGTCTTGTAAAAATTTCAACAACACGCGAAATTTTTGACAATCCAATAATTTTTTTGTTGGGGATGTAGGCAATGTGCGCCTTTCCGAAGAAAGGGAGCATGTGATGTTCGCACAAAGAATAGATTTCAACATCTTTAACCAGTATCATTTCAGTGCTTTCTTGATGGAAGATCGCATCCCCGATCACATCCTTTGGGTTTTCTTTGTAACCTTTCGTCAAAAATTGCAAGCTCTTGGCTACCCTTTTGGGAGTATCAATCAGCCCTTCTCTTTTTAGATCTTCGCCAATTGCCTTCAACATCATTGAGGATGCCTTTTGAATCTCTTCAAAAAAATGGTCTGGTTCAAAATTTTTCAATCTCTCGTCTCCTTAAGACTAAATTTTTTTCACTTTTTCTCGCTCTGCCCTTACAGTACACCATAGTGTGTTCTGTTAACCTCTAGTCGAGGATAGTAAAATACAAATAAATCTGATCCACAACTATTTTGGCTCTCTATAGCTTGTTTATGTTCAGTGTTTGTTGGCTCTGTCGAGGATTGTATAGTGGAGATAAATCTCATTGTCTACTATTTTCGCGCTCTCGAGCTTTGCACTTTTAGTCCTTTCGGGTTTGAAACCCTCCCCGTCCAAAAGAGTTGGCGCCCCCCGTTCCCCTATGAATTTTGGACAAAGGGTGATATACATTTCATTAATCAGGCCAGCTTTTAAAAACCGGAAAATGAGGTCTCCACCAGCCTCAATCAAGAGAGTTTTTATCCCCCGTTGTGCGAGGTTTTCCAGAACAAAAGGGAGAAAATCCTCTTTATCGTAAACGATAGACTCGAATCTTTCGCAGGGCAATTTTTTATTGAAAGACGGACTGAATACGAGCGTTTTGATCCGTTTTTCATCCAGATAACTTTGGGAAAAAGGGAGGTTGCCCGAACGTGTTAGGATAACGTTCCACATCGGTTCCAGTTCAGTATTTCTTTTAGTTAATATTGGGAATTGGTTATTTCTGAAGGTGTTGCCACCCATAAGAACCGCATCAGCTTGCGAGCGAATTCTAGACATTTCCTTGGAGTCAAAGTCGCTACCAAGTTTTAAATGGGAGAGATCTTTTGTCCCGATACGACCATCCAAACTAATAGCTGTATTAGAGATGATTTTCAAAATTGGTGTCCTATATAGTTTCTAGGCGAAATTTTTTTATTCAGCCTGTTCAGGGCAGTCAGTAGGTCATCATTTCAAGCTAATCAAATGGAAGACTACCAGTACAAGACCAAAAAAGGGAAGGAAAAAGTTTAAAAAAACAGCAAATGGATCCCAATTAGACGATCCTATTCAAAGCAAAAAACATACAGTTATTGATTTAAACGAACCTTTAGGATTTTCAAAAGGGTTAAAGATATCCGCAGAGTGACAAAATCTTGTCCATTTTAGAGAAACTTCCACTTGGCAAATAAAAGTTTTTAGGGTTAGGTTCTATGAAATAGTTTGTTGGATTTTCAATGGTAATTGCCAAATACAAAGAGTAGAAATTCTATTACACACTAATCTCAACGCGAGATGCATGAAAAATAGATAAAAGTTTAAAGCTATGGAATCCATCTTTTACCTAAAATCCGCAGGTTTTTCGATGGATCTAGAGATTTCAGAGGTTTTATTTTAAGTAGTAAGCAATTTGTGTTGACGAATGCGCATAGATTGAAACTCAATAAAGAAATTATTATTTAATTTAAAATAAAATAAATATACATTCTAGACTAATTGTATCAGGTTGATGCATCAAAGTAATTTAAGGAATGAATAAATGAAAAAATTATGTTTTTTGCTTTTAGCGCCATTTTTGGTCTTGTGGGGACAACGCTCGAGCGTTTCAGATGTGGACTCATATAAATCTGTATGTCAGCGAGCTATTTCTGATCCACAAATGTTTCAACAATTTAAAAGATGTCCAGGGTACACAGACATATTAGAGCATGTTGATTTTCATACTGGAAAGGAGTATCTAGCGATAGCATGTAGACAATCTCCCGAATTAGAACCATATTTTTTCAAAACAAAAATTAATGACGTGATTGGAAGTCCAAATGTTTTTTTGTATGACAACTACGGTTATTTTTCCCCAACTACGCTGAGATACCTAAAGGTTGCCTCTGATTTGAGTACTTTTTTTGGATCATTAGAGGGAAAAAATATTATCGAGATAGGTGGTGGTTATGGTGGGCAGTGTCTAGTGATATCTTCCTTATTTAAAATAAAAAAATATACAGTTGTTGATTTAAAAGAACCTTTAGGGTTATCAAAAAAGTACCTAGACTGCCACGGTATTTCGAATGTAGAATTTTTAACACCAGAAGAGATAGATAAAGCGCTTTCTGACTACGACATAGTTATTAGCAATTATGCCTTCTCAGAAATTGTGAGCAACTGGCAAATGAAGTATGCGGAAAAAGTTCTAAAAAATTGCACAAAGGGGTATCTAACTTGTAACTCTGATTCATTCTTATCTGTAGGGGTGTTATCGATTTCTCAATTAGAGTTACTATTTACCTCGATGGGGTTGCCTTTTCAGAAATTACCTGAAAAACCTTGTACAGGTAGTGGGAATGTTATCTTTACCTGGGATAAGAACAGAGAGTAATTATTGATGTACGAATTGGATATCACTGATAAAATTTATTAACTAATCTGTTTTCTACCTAAAGGGAAGGGAATCTAAAAGGGTTAAAGATGTCCGCAGAGTGACAAAATCTTGTCCATGTCTGGACTTGATGTCGTTGGAGAAACGTACCCTGCGGACATGCACGGATGAACAGCTTATTGAAGCAAAAAAAGGCTCCAGAATGTGTTTAGGAGGGTATTTTTGCCAAAAAAGGGATTTGAAGTCAAATCCCTTTTGTCAGTCTTTATAAGAAATCATTACAAGAAAAAGGGGGGGTAGCTAAACAGCGATTTCCTCAAGAGTTTGAAGTGCTTTTTTTAAAGAAATTCTTTCGTTGGGGATCGTCCTTAGAAGGCCTCGTATAGCAAGATAAACTTCTTCGGGGAATTCCTTGAGATGGAACTGTAAAAAATCTCTCACTGTGTCATCTCTAAGGACAGAAAAATCGTCTAGACAGCATATATTTTCCTGCTCTTGAAAATATCTTTGTTGAACGTGGGGCCTGGTAAGGTATTCGTTATAGTTTTTTTCAAAGTGGGTCCCTTTAAAAAGAAAAAAAAGTGTTTGTCCGAGGTTATACAGATCGGTCGTTTCGGCCCCAAAAAGGTTGTCTTCAAGCTCTTTTGGAGTCATAAAGGGAGCATATTCAAATTCGGGAGGGGTCGAATTTTTACAAAAGAGGGGTTCTTTGCCTAGAGGATTCGAAGTAGTGGCAAGAAAATTGGTCAAGAAGACCTCTATCAGCCCCTCATCCCCCTTTTTCACTACAATACTCCACGGGTGGATACTCTGGTGAAAGAGCTTGCAGCTCGTGTGCAGTTGGAGAATTTTTTTCCCTAACTGTATGGCGATACAGATTTTTTCTTCCATCGACAGCGGTTTTGTTTTGACAAGCTGGGCTAAGGGGATTGTTCCCCCCATTTTGAGATGAAAACAAGAGTTTTCGGGTAAAATAAGGGGTTCAATTGGCAAAGCTATCCCATCCTGAGCCGCTTTATTATGAAATGCAAATTTGGGTAGAAGGGGGTGGTGTTGCGAGCTCATAGGATGTTTAAGGGTAATAAGAACACCCCCTTCCTCACTATCCTTGCTACCTACGCGGGTTTTAAAAAAAGCGACAAGATCCGACTGAATTTCCGGTTTTTCTTTCACAAAACAACACACCTCTTTCATCGAGACATCTTTAAAAAGGGGGGCAAAAAAAACCCCTTTGTCAAAAGAGTAGACAGAGCATGCTTTAAGGGTACTTAGCAATCCCTCGGAAGGGGTTTGGGATTCCTTTATACTTGAGAGGGCGGTTAGGGCCGGCTGAAGGGGTGTTGTCATATTTTTTGTGCGCCTATAAGATGGGTATTTTTGTTAGCCTCTTTTGTCTGGCTTGCAATAGACTCCCTAAAGAGGGAAACAAAGTGAGGATCCTCTTTAAGATCGGGGAATTTTCGAAAAAAGGAATGCCAAAATCTTTTGATCAGGTCTTGGTCTTCGGCATCGGAAAAAATGGAGCAAAAAAAAGTTTCTGGAGTGTAGGCTGCCCACCCCTTGGCATTCATCATGGAAAACGATTTAAGCGCCTCCAAAAGGGTTAGAATAAACTCTTTTTTTGAGGGCTTATTTGGGAAGTTTTCAATCTTATGTAGGGCATACTCAAAAAAGATCCTATTGCTCAAGGAAGTAGCAACAGGATGGCTCGAACTAAACACCATGTCTAAATAGTTCCACGTCAAACCGGCCTCAATAGACTCTAAGGATGCAAGAGAAGGGGGGGGTAACTCTAAAGGATTTTTCCATTTAGTGATCAGAGGGTGCTCCTGGACCGGTGTATAGAGGAGGTTAAATAGTTGCTCTATTGTGGAAAAGGGGGCGACACAAGAAAATTTATCCATATCAACCGCCTCCAAAAATAAGGCAAAAGCCTCTTGGGCAAGGGGCATCTCCATTGCTTGAGCTTCAGTAAGCTCTTTGAGTTCTGCCTCGATATCTTCTTTTATTGGATGCTCTTCAGTAAAGAGCTCAAAGACTTGAAAGAGGCAACCGGGATAGGAACCGAGAAACCTTACCCAAAATTTGAGAGAGGTTATAAAAGCAGGAGATGTATGGTCAATAGGTGGCTCAAGAATATTTTTAACCCTGTTTTCACAAAGATCGTAGATATCCTCTAATTCGCCTAAAAGCAGTTGAAGATGGGATTGAGCCTCCTTATAGATAGAGGCATTCAACATTTTCTCAATCCAGATTTTGATCTCATTAATAGAAAATGGGCTGTCTCTAGAGGTTTTTTTTGAGATAAAAAAAGGGATAAAACCCAGATCAATAATCTCTGCCAAGTCATGATCTAGCTCGTTCAATCCCGATAAATCCCTCAGACGGTTTTTAAGCTCTAAACGGAAATATAAGGGGAGAAAGAGTTTCGAAAACTTCTTTTCAAACGCCTCTTTACAATCAAAACACTCCTCTAAAATCTTAAAAAGACGCCCCTTTTTTTTCTTCTCTAAAAGCTCTTTTTGGAATGTGCAGCTTTGAAATCTACCCCAGTCCATGTCAAAAAATTTTTCACAATCCATATCGCTGGGGAACATCTTTGAGAAAGTGTCAATTTCGTCCAAAGTTGTGAAAGAGACAGGGGACTGGTTACGAAAGAAAAAGCGGGAAGTTTCTAAAAGATCGATCTCGGAGGGGAAAATGACCCTTTTTTTTTGAGGCTCGACCTGTACAGGGGAGAACAAACTAGCTTCACTACAAGAAATGGAAGGGGGGTCTGAACGTGACTTTTTACTTGGGGGAGCAAGAGGGTCATCTGGGGAAAGGTTCTGAGTGTCTATAGGGAATAAAGAAATCAAAATAAAACCCTGTTTAGTTATTTTCGCTATTATTTTAAGGAGAAAATTAGTAAAAATCCACAAAAAATTAATTTTAAAAATCAAAAAAACAGCAACTTTAAATGAGTTTTTACAAAAGAGATTTAACGTCAATTATTTAAGAAAGCGAAACTCCCTAAAGTGTTGTTTTTTACGTGTCATTCGCTTTTTTTTCATCCTTGTTTTAAAGTGTTGAATTTATGTCTTTTGCTTGCTCATTTGTTTTAGATAGCGCTCAACCTTTGAGCCCCCCATCATCCGAGGAAAAATCCCCCCCACTTGAGACCAAAGTTAAGGGAAAGGTTTTGGAAATCCTATTGCAAAATGGGGCAAGTAGCCCCCATTCGATTGAGGACAGGCTGTATTGTGCTTGCCGAGAGGGGCGCATCGGTTTTGTCCGTTTTTGTCTTACCCTTTCTTCACTGCCGGTAAAAATTTGGAATCGCGCATTTATCGAGGCTATTTTAGCCAAAAAAAACCAGATTGCGGAGCTTATTCTAGGCTCTGTGGAGATCTCAAAAAAAGGGGTTTTTTTGGGGGCCCATACCACTTTTAATGACGACCATTTGGAGGGATTTAAAATTTTAGCGCCCTACATAGGTAACGATCCTATTTTTTTAAAAAGTCTGCTTTTGGCTGAAGTGAAGCGGGGCAAATCGGCATTCATTCAGGTGATCTTGGAAAAAAATCCGATTTCCATCGATGTTCTCGAGGAGGTATTTCTACTGGCAGTTCGTTTAAAAAACTACAAGGCGCTGGAAATCCTCTCCGTTTATGGGCTTAAATCCGATTGTGTTTTAATACAATTGCTCGAAGCAATAGATCAAAACGAAAATGAATTGGCTTCAACCCTTTTTTTGTATCAATTAAGCGCTAAAGAAATGGAGACCGCTTTTTTAAAAGCGGGTGCGCTTGGTCGTCAATCGTTAATGGAGTTTTTTTTAGAAAAGGGGGCCTCTTGTGAGGCACACGGGAAAGCTCTTTTACAAGCTGTTACCATGAGGGATACAGAGCAGGTACGCTTTCTATTGAACAAAAAGGTTTCGACCGATTACCTCGATAGGGCGCTGGAGAGTGCAGCTCAGATAGGGGATTTGGAAGCCTTGAGGATGATCCATGCTCAACTCCCCTCTCCGGTGGGTTATCTGATTGCGCTAAGAAGTGCAATAGCGGGGGATCAGTTCTTGATTGTCAGAGAGCTGGTTGCGATCTATTTTTTTTCCCTTAATCAATTGATTGTGGCCCAGGATCTTGCTTTTGAATGCCAGCATGGGGAAATTTTCGACTTTTTTGAGCAGGTGGTCTCCTGCCGTTTAATGTTAACCGAATGGGAAGTGGATTTAGAGCTCATAAAAACAGAGCCTCAAGTTGTCCTTGAAGATTGGTCAAGAATTTTTCCTAAACCAGTTGCAATCCGTTTTAAGGGGCAACAGGGTTTTGGGGAGGGTTTAACAAGGCAATTTTATGCCCAGCTTGCGTTCTATTTGACAAAACAGATGCTTTGTGAAAAAGGGCTTTTTCATTCTTATATTGAGGATAAACTTGCCGAGCAAGCGGGGGATTTTTTCTCATTTATGCTGGAAAGGGGGCTTAAAACCGGAAAAATTTTTCCCGATATGTTCTGTAAAATTCTAAATATTTGCCACAATAGCTCTCGAATTACTGGAGAGGGGTTGGAAAAAATGTTTACCCTTCTTTGGAAAGAAAAGAAAGATGTGAGGGACAAGCTTCTCTTTTTTTTAAAAAAACCGGAACTCAAACCCCTTGGTGAGGAGGTGTCGGCACTCCTTGAAAAAGAGGGGTCAATTTTGGGCTTTTTGGATCTTTGCAAGGCAGATCAACTTCAGCTAGTGGGGGACTTTCTCATACAAAAGCATGGGTACTGGTTAGGGGTCGATTATCTCTACTCGTCAAAAAAGTTGTGGTTCAACGACAAGATCTTAGAAATCCTTGTTCGTGATATGGCAAAAACGATTTTTGATGAGACCCTAGAAGATAAAAAGGCTGTGATTCAATTCGCCCTAGCTCAAGAAAAAGAGGCAAGAAATCTCGCTCTAATTCAACTTAGAAAAGGGAAAGAGTTTCTTATAGGCTCATCTAGATCCTTTTGTGAAATGGTGGAAAAACAATCTTTGGATCCCCTTGAAGGGATCCCCTTAGAAAGTATCTCTACATGCAGATTTGCCTATCAGGGGTCGGATGCGGCCGTTTTGGAAAAAGTGGAGCTTATTAAAGATCTTTTGCAAAAAAAAATCTCTGAGAAGGACGCCTCTTTTGTGCAGAAATTTCTTTTTTTTGTCACCGGGGCGCCCGCTTTAAAACCCCATCTGGTTATAGGTGTAGTCGAAATAGAAAACGAGAAGTTCGTTCAGGCGCAGACCTGTTTTAATCTGCTCAAGATTCCTAGAGGTTATGAGCAATATCCGCTGGAGCATAAGAGCTGGCAAGAGCGGTTTTTGAGCAAGTTTTTAGCCTCTATTGAGGAGACGGGCTATCAACTAGAGGAGCAATAAAAAAGGGGGTGGCTCCTTAACTTTTTTTGTGTATAAGAGCTTTATGCAGCTAAAAGCATTTTTATTGTTAGGGGAGGAGAATCGGCAGCTTGTGCAGCCTTTGATTTTTAATTTTCTTCTCAACGTTGCGGGCTTTGGTCTCTTTTTGCCCGCTGTTTCCCTTTTTTTTTCGAATAATCCCCTGGCTCTAGAATGGGGAAATGTCTCCTATTGGACCTCCATGGCGCTATTTCTGTCTATTTTTGGTTTGGGACATTTTGTAGGGCTTTTTTTAATCCAGCATTTTGAGACTCAATGGGGGAATAGAGCCCTCATTTTGGCTACCACCCTCGTTTCTTTTTTAGGCTATATGATGCTTCTAGGGGGGGGTGTCAGTGTACAGCCAATTGTTCTTTTTTTGGGCCGATTTTTGACCGGTGTGGGGGCAAGCAATACAAAACTCTGTTTGCGTTTGGCCTTAGATCAGCATCCCGAAAAAAGTCATCCCCATTTGATGCCTTTTCTCATGGGTATAGCAGCGGTGAGTTTTTTGGCAAGCCCTTGGGTGGGGAGTAAATTAGCGAACCCCGATTGGCTTGGTTGGTGTACCCCTCCTGCCGTTTTTGCTGTGCTTACTGCCCTTAATCTCTTTTTTCTATCTTTATACCTCCCTTTTAGCAAAGGGAATCAGAAAAAAGCCTCAAAGCTGAAAGAGGTTTTAAAAGAGCTTATGACCCTCTTAGTTTTGTTTCGTTTTACCAAGTTTTTTTGGCTCTCTTTTTTGTTTTTAGGGGGTTGGATTGGACTTCTCATCTCTTTTGGGGTTTGGATTGGACAAAAGTGGCAGCTCGATTCGGCTTCAATAACTGATGTGTATGCCTATTTTACCATCTGTTGGCTTTTAGGGACTTTAAGTTTTTACCCCGAGTTGAAAGGGAAAATTTCTTCCAAGAGCCTTGCTAAAAGTGGTCTAGGGCTCGTTGTTATCGCTGTTTTGGCTCTATACTTAGTTCCTCACCCCTACTGGTACTGGCTGATCATCCCATTAATAAGTATTTCGGCCTCCTTTGTATGGGCACACATTTCTGAAACGGCAGATTTTGGGATTTTTAAAGAGATCGAAGGGCGAATTTTAGAGATTTTTCTCTGGTTTTATTCGGTTGGATTGATTTTATTCCCTCTTGTTACGGTAGGGCTTATGACGATTGAAGTTTTGTACTCCCTAATTTTTGCCAATATCCTGTTTTTAGGATCTCTTTTGGTTGCTATAAAAGTGTACCGAAAATAATAACCCCCCAAATAAAGGGGGGGGGTGTATTTTCTTTATCGGTCTCGAGGTTTTTACTTTTTTTAAAAATAGTAGCCAACACCAATATCGCCTAAGTTGATATACATATTACCAAAACGAACTCTCCAGTTGGAGGTGGTTGTGGGAGCTGTATAGCTTGTACTTCCAAAATCCAAATTGGTTGGGGTGAGATAGAGGAATCGATACTCGGCAAATACTTTGAAATTCTCATTGATATCGTACATCAATCCCACTTTTGCCTGAGCGGCAAAACTCCAGCCGGTAGCTGTGGTGTTTGAGTTAAAATTATTTGAGGGTTGTGTTGGAAGAACTAAATAGGAGGAGGCGTCGTGTGCTGTTAAAACAGCAGCTCCCACCGCACCCCCTAAATAGGGATGAAATTTTACATCCTCATTTTCGTAAAAATGTAAGACACCGCTTGCCAGAAGGGTCCCGGCATTGATAGGGAATGTATTCTGAAATCTATTTGCAAGAGCTGTTTGAGATCCTAGAACGGGCTTTGTAGATGTACCGATATAATATCCTTCAAACTCTACTGCTGGTCTTAACAGCCACGAATTGGGGTTTTTTTCATCTTGGAAAGAGTGCCATAGATAGCCAAGCTGTACACCTACGAACCCAGCTCCAGAGGTGCGCCCACCCGATGTCGCTGTTACCGCTGTTGTTCCCCCTGAAGCAGCTGGAAAAAAAATGGTTCCCGTTTGTCTAAAATTGCTGATACCAAAACCACCACCACCTCCAAAGATACCGGCATAAAAATTGCCACAATCTTCAGAGGATTCATTATCTGTTGCTTTACTATTATTAGTATGTTTTGCCCCAAATAAAGGGATGCAACACAAAACCATATAGGGGAGAACTCTTTTAAACATATCCTTAAATTTCCTTTCGTTTGGATTCCTTAGAGGATAGTTCGTAAAAAAATTAATTTCAAAAAAAAAGAGTTGTTATTTCGACGCCCCCCTTTTTTCATCCCGATAGGGAGGAGAAACAACATAAAAATAAAAAGCCAGCCCATGAAAAAAAAGATATCATTGAATGCCATCATGGCCGATTGCTGATCTACCATCCCGTTTGTTGCTATAAGGCTAGCCGTATCATCGTAGGCAAGTTTGGGCAATTTTTTGGCTAAGCTCTGAAACGCAGGGGAGTAGGGGGTGATGTTTTCGCAAATTCGTTCATGATGGAAAGCTTGACGGCGAATCCATAAAGTAGTGAACAATGAGGTTCCAATTCCAGTGCAAAGAGTGCGCACAAAATGGAAAAACCCGGTTGCGCTAGGCAGCCTTTTTTCTTCTACATCCTGTACGCTCAAAGCTGTGATGGGTGCGATAAAAAAAATTAGTCCAAAACCCATGATAAGACGGGAAAACATCACATGCCAGACATCGACATTGGTCGCAAAATAGGCTGTGTAGAAGCTCGATAGCGAGAAAAAAAACAGACTGAGTCCAAGCGTTAAGAGTTTGCCGAAGCGCTCAATCGCCTTGACGCCTAGCGCCCCCAGAAAGAAGGGGGGTATCCCCAGTGGTGCGATAGCCAATCCGGCCCATACGGAATTATAGCCCATGCTGTTTTGTAACCAT
>RGXB01000001.1 GCA_010029555.1 bacterium | reverse complement strand
TAGGATATTTCCTTTTTAGCCAAGTCGGTTAACGCCCGAAGATGGACTTTACCCGAGCCAAGTAGCGGCATATCAGAGACTTTTACCACATGGTGCATTCTAAAATATTTAGGCAATCCCGACTTAAACAGGATTTTGTTGGCCTCATCGACAGTAGTATCCACGATACTGATCAATACAAGTTCGGTTTTTTCTCCCTCTTTTTCAATAGGGATCACAACAAAGGGACTGTCAATTTTACGCATACCGGTAAACCAACCCAAACCTTTTGCAGTATTAGTCAAAATCTCCTCTATCAGGGGCAAATTCACCATCTCGCCACCAACTTTGGTAAAACGTTTCAACCTCCCCTTTAGAATTAGGTTCCCTTCGGCATCCAGTTGACCAAAATCTCCTGTACGATAATACGATTTCCCATTGATCAACACAAAAGGGGATTTGATATCTTTTTCAATATACCCCTTAAAAATGGAGGGGCCCCGTGCCAATATCTCCCCGTCTTCCCCCTGAGGAAGAGGTTTTAAATTCTCTCTGTCGACAATAATCAATTCGACTTTGCTTAAGGCACGACCTACACCTATATGGTTCTCCTCCCTAAAACGCTGAGCAGACAAAACAGGAGAACACTCGGTGATACCGTATCCTTCTAGTAGTTTTGCCTGAGGATTCATTTTATAAAGATGCTCAATCAGAGCTTTCGGCGCTTTTTCAGCCCCGGTAATGCATACCCTGAGCGATTGGAGCTGACCTGGTTCACTAGAGGCTAGAAGGTTTGCATAAAAGCTTGGTGTCAATGCCAAAAGATCGATATCCCAGGCTTGAATCTCCTGAGCGATTCTTGGGGAATCGGTCGGATCGGGGGAAAAGTAGACTCTGATACCACTCAGCATCGGAAGTAAGGTCATCACGGTAAGTCCAAAACAGTGAAACTGCGGTAAAGCATTTAGAAAAGATTTTGTCTCGAAGGGATAAATTACATCCTCAAGATCCTCGATATTCGCAATCAAATTTTTATGCGACAGCGGTACCGATTTGGGGTGAGATTCTGTTCCACTTGTGCAAAGAACAACGGCATTCATCTCATCAGAAAGACTTTCGATCCCAAAATGAGCCAAAATAGACTTTGTGGGTTTAGAAGACAGTAGTAGAGCTTTTAATTTGTCTAAAATTGAAATCCTTAGTTTAAGATTTTCGGCAAAAACTAATAGGGGTTCTATAGCCCCCAATTCAATGTGGGCCACCCGATCTAGGAATTTACGAGCTGTCAATACCGATTTAATAGACAGGGTATGAATCACGTGATCAGTGCTCCTGGATCCCGAAGTCCAGTTGATCATCACGGGAACTTTTCCAGCCAACATCGTCGCGAAGATAATTAGTGTTGAGCCAACCGTTGCCGGAAGCATGACACCTACGTATCTCCCCTCAAGCTTACGGATCTTGCTTGCTAGAAGAATCGTCGCTATCAGCGCTTTTTTCCCAGTAAGATTGGCAGTCTCATCTGCGATAATCTCTTTCCCTGCGAGACGTTTCATCCGCTCGACAAAAGCTTGAGGAATAGTTTTA
The DNA here is from genome assembly GCA_010029555.1 of bacterium. GTDB lineage: Bacteria > Chlamydiota > Chlamydiia > Chlamydiales > RGXB01 > RGXB01. The sequence continues at coordinate 34,524 of RGXB01000001.1, read as the reverse complement.
CCAAGCACCTCTAGTTTTTTTATCCCCAAAACGCTTTTCTGTTTCCAGCCTCGCAGCATATCCTTTGACTGCATTTCACGCGCTTTAGGCACTTTTTTTTGCAAAGCTACCAAAAAGAGGTCAAATACATGCACCAGATCCATTGAAGAGATCTTCTTATCAATACCGAATTTGAGATCCAAAAAGGTGATAAGATTAGATAAATCTAGAGAGTCGCAACCCAAATCAACGGCTAAATCTTGGTCGTCTTTGATTTGAACCTTGGGGCGACCAGTTATTTTACTAAGCTTGTTATAGATGACCTCTCGCATTTCTTGTGGAACTTCGACATCTCTATTTAAGGTTTGCGAGCTAAACACAAATGCTTTTGGAGTCGAACCCTTTTTATCCCAAAATAGATAAGGGACAAGGCTGGGTCTTTCTTGTAATTCGGTACCATCGGAATACTTGTACTGGTTGTACCAGCTCTCTAGATAGCGATTAAACTGAATTTTGCTTACTTGGTAGGGAAAATCGGCAGGCAGGGGCGAAAATTCTATTGTTATATCCCTTTTAGGCATGAAAAAAATTAAATTTTTGCACAACAGGACGATAGACCTTTTTGCCGTTTCCCAGAAATTCGGTGAGTCTCCAATAATCGCTCTTGAAAATGAGCTGCCCCATAAACCGGTCGTTCTTACGAGAATCACCTCTAGATTAGGATCCTCTGAAAGCAATCTATGGACAAAAGACTTCCCCCCCAGATACTCTTTGCCAGATCTTTTAAGTCCACCCCCGGGATAGATGATCACCTTTTCTTTGCGATCTAGAGAGCGGCGAATACTTTGGTAAGCCAGCTCCCCTTGTCTTTCTTTCCACTCATTAACAACGAGCTCAAAATCGGGTATTGGCACGACACGGATACACCTAAAAAGCCAGTTCACCCCTTTTTGGTAGTAAAATCGCTCGTCCATAATCGGCTTTAACGATGCTATCTGCCCCAAAACAGAGTAGAGTAGCAATGGGTCGGTCATTGCCGGGTGATTAGGTAACACAACGACGGGTTTATTTGACTTCAAGATTTTTTTTATCTCATCCAATCCTTTTAATCGGACGCGATAGCGAAGGCTAATCAGCCTCCTTAAAAGAAAGGATAGGATCCTGATAAAAATATCTCTTATCACCATTAACCCCTTGAACTATGTGTAAAAAAAACTGATGGTATTCTAGCAAAATGGGGACTTCTTCTTCAAACCCCATTTTGCTGTAGCCCATTTTTAGCCTTTTTTCAAAAACCAAAAGAAAGGTTAAATGACGAGAAAAATTTTAAATAATCAGTCCTGCTTTTTACCTCGACCATCATAAGAACTCTCTATGCGCTAGCTCGGTTAAGGCCTTGACATCCGCATTACCACTCGACAGCAATGGGATCTCTGTGACTTTTAATAGTCGGTGTAATCTACAGAAGTTAGGTAAAGCAGATTCTGCTATGATTTTGTTTACCTCATCTAAAGAAACGTCAAGTGAACTTATCAATACAAGCTCGTTTTTTTTATCCTCTGTTTGGAGAGGAATTACAACAAACGAATTCCCTTTGTTTCCTAGAGCGCTTGACCAACCCAACTCTTTGGCCTTGTAGGTCAAAAATTGCTCTATCATGGGCAATTTGACTAAATTGCCCGAGACCCTGGTTAAAGTATTTGCTCCCCTTTTATTGTCAGTGATCAGATTTCCCTTCGTATCCAAATAACCAAAATACCCTGTTCGAAAAAAAGATTTACCATTTAAATTTACAAAAGGGGACTCTAATTTTTCATCAAGGTAACCATTGAAAATTGAGGGACCATGCGCCAGTACTTCTCCTTCTACCCCTTGCGATACAGGTTTTAAATCTTGTGGGTCAACTACAATCAATTCGACTCTTTTTAGAGCCCTTCCGAGACCTTTAGGCTTCTGGTCCTTGTGAGTTTGTGAAGTCAACACAGAAGTCTCTGTCGTCCCAAACCCAAGGTAAATTTTCGCTTTGGGATTGATCTTTTTTAGTTTATCTCTAACGGATTGCGTCGCATTTTCGCTTACTAAGAACCTAAGCGACACTAGTTGAGCTGGCTCACAGCAATTGAATAATTCTTTGTAGTGTTTTGAAACAGTCAAATCTAAGAAATCGATACCCCAGTCCTGAATCTGTTTAGCGAGAAAAGGATAATAGGTCAATTCTTGCGAAAAAAAGACCCTCAATCCGTTTAAAAGAGGAAGAAGGGTCGTAACTATCAACCCATTAGAGTAATAAAGTGCAGTGCAACACAGAAAGGTGGAGATTTCTTGAGATAACAATCTCTCCCCTAGATCTTCTATATTAACAATCAGGTTTTTGTGTGTAAGCGGAATAAATTTTGGTAGATGTTCGCTAATACATTTACATAGCACAAGAGCGTTCACGTCCTCGGACAAACCGTCTAACCCAAAATGGCTCAAAATAGAGCTTGTGGATTTGGAGGCCAAAAGGTGGGCATTTAACTTTTCAAAAACAGAAATATCTGTGTAAAAATCCTCTATCATAACTAGCAAAGGTTCTATATTCCCCAATTCAAAATGAGGTTCATGATCAAGAAATTTGCGCGATGTGAATACCGATTTTATAGAGAGCATTCGCATCAATTCATCTGTGCTCGCATAACCGTTATTCCAATTGATCAATACTGGAACTTTTCCGGCTAACATTGCAGCAAAAAGAATCAAGGATTCGTCGACACATGGTTGAAGTATTATCCCTATGTATTTACCCTCTATTTTACGGATCTTACCAGCTAAAAGAATCGTTGTGAAAAGCGTTTCTTTACCTGTAAGAGTAACTGTTTTATCTGCAACAATTTCTTTATCTGCTACAAGTTTCATCCGATGAATAAAAGCTTCAGGAATGGTTTTACCAAGCACCTCAAATCTTTTCGTTACAGCAAACACCTGCTCTTTCCAACCCCGAGACTTTTCTTTCAACAAGATTTCATTCACACAAGGTACTTTTTTATTTAGAGCGACTAGAAAAAGATCCTGCACATAGACAATATCTAAGGAACAGAATTTCGAACTAACAGGGAATTTTTGCTCCAAAAATAGGATCAAATTTGACAGGTCGATCGAGTCACAACCAAGATCCACGGCCAAATTCTGCTCAGGATGAATGTGCTCTTTTGGAAAACCTGTCATTTTACTGAGTTTGCTTAAGATCATCTCCCGCATATTTACCGGAACCTTAACATCTTTATCTAACGTCTTTGAACAAGATAGATAAGCTTTCGGGGTGGAACCCTTTTTATCCCAAAATAAATAGGGAACAAGATTCGGTCTCTCCTCAGATTCGGTGGCGTCCTGATACTTATACTGGTTGTACCAACCCTCTAGGAACCGATTGAACTCCATTTTACTCTCTGGAATGGAAAAATCGGACGGAAGGCGATAAAATTCTATTGTTACATCTCTTTTAGGCATAAAAAAAATCAAATTTTTCCATAAAAGGAAAAAGGATTTTTTCAATGTTTCCCAGGAATCGGGAGTATTTCCTAAAATCCCATGCGAAAAAGAGCTTCCCCATAAACCGGTAGTTCTCACAAGAATGACCTCGAGATCAATCTCCTCAGATAGCAACCTGTGTACAGCGGACTTTCCCCTTAAACTCTCTTTGCTCGAATTTTTTAACGTACCGCCAGGATAGATGATCACCTTTTCTTTGCGATTTAGAGTTTTGAGAATCTCTTCGTAAGCCCTATCCCCTTGTCGGGCTTTCCACTCATTTACGATGACCTCGAAATCGGGAACCGGTATAGCCTGGAGTAATCTGTAAATCCAGTACAACCCTTTTTGGGTAAAAAATTTTTCTAACATAACCGGTTTAAGTGATACTATCTGCCCGATAATTGAGTACAAAAGCCAGGTATCGGTCATGGCCGGATGATTGGGTAAAACCACCACAGGTTTATCTGATTTGAGGATTTTTTTTACCTCATCTAGCCCGTGCAAATGCACACGATAGCGAAGGCTAAACAACCTCCTCACTGTAAATGACAGAATCCGGATGCTAATATCTCTAATCACATCAAACCTTAACCTATTCTCTTCTTGCAAAAAAGGGTCTTTTTCCACAATTTTTTTTAAAAGGGGTGGGGCAACCTCCTCATTTAAAATTTGCAAAAAATATTGACGCGAAGGGTTGTCGTATTTTATGGGTGATTTATGGACAAATCCTCTAAATTAGAGATGAAGAAACATTCTTTACCGGACAAAAATCCACCCGAAGAGCATCAATTAAGCTTCCTCGAAGGTTTTGAGGACGAGATCCTGGCAAACATGTATCCTTGGGGTACAAGTTGTAAAAAAATCAAACGACTCATGAAAGATTTTTTAAAAAGAGTTGAATAAAACAATAGATTTGTTTTAAAAAACACTTAGAGCTTTCCCCATATTTCTTGGATCTTCTAACGCTATGTGTTGTAGCATTAGCAAAATCTAGAGAAAAAATGGGAAAAGAAAACAATATTTCTAGGGGAATTATGAAAATACAAAGTGCTTTTAGTCCTTCACAAATCGTGGAAAACTTGATGAATCAAAAAAATCTAAGTTTAAATATGCTCATCGCGAAAATCGCACAAAATATTCTTTTATCGTCCCCACCTCGCCCATAGTTTATGAGATTGAGAAAAAAGGACCGATTTTAAAAGGTCACTCACAATAAAAGGGAAGAATCCCAATAGTAAACCTTTCTCAATTCCATAATACAGACTAACTCCAAAGGCGCCTAATAGATCTAGTAATAAAGATAATAGAACAAAGGTGCCCGTCATACCTACTCCCTTGATCTTCATTTTTTCAGCCAGGTAAGCGACCACAAAATAGCCCATCAAATATCCTGATGTGGGGCCAAAAACCCCGAGAGAGAAACTTTTCAACGACGCAAGCAGGTGCGAATCTACAAAGCAACCTGTTAAAAATCCCACAAGGGCCATAGCGGTTCTTTTATAGCCAAAGCACCAGGCAAATAGCAAAACAAGCTGCGGTCTTAAAGCGACGGGTATGGGGGTGTAAGGGAGAAAAAACGAAATTTTTCCCAAGAAAGTAATAGCTAAGGCTAACGAGAGAATCAAAAAAAATTCTTTAGTAGCCCGTTTTTCTAGATAAATACTCTTTAGCATCTTTAATTTCCCTCATATTTTGTAAATACCAATGAAACGTTGTGGCCCCCAAACCCAAAGGAGTTTTTCATTACAGCCCTCATCTGCTCCAAAGGTTTTACGGCAGCAATATTGGGGGTTAAATCAAAATCTTTCACCTCATCAATGGGGTCGTCCAGATTGATTGTTGGGGGGATTTTCCCGGTCCTTAGGGCCATAATTGCCAAAATCGCCTCGAACGCACCCGATGCACCAAGGCTATGGCCGTGCATCGATTTTGTGGAGCTGATATTGAGAGTGCTTTCGCACCCCTTGAAAACGTTGGTTATTGCCAGCATTTCGCTGATATCTCCTTGGAAAGTGGAGGTCGCATGAGCGTTAATATAGCTTATATCCTGTGGCCTCAAATCTGCATCCTCTAAAGCAAGCTGCATAGCACGTATGGCGCTTGATGCTTTAAGATCGGGCAAAACAATATCAAAAGCATCGCAAGTAGTGGCTCCCCCTTTAAATTCAGCAAGAATTTTTGCGCCTCTTTTGAGCGCATGTTCATACGACTCTAAAACTAAAACAGCAGCCCCTGAACTCATCACAAAACCGCTGCGCTGTTTATCGAATGGTCTCGATGCCCCACTAGGTTCGCCGTCCCAATGGGATAAAGCCCTGCAAGCAAAAAAACCTGCAAAACCTGGAACACCCATCGCAGCTTCCGATCCGCCAGCCAAAATGAAATCGGCTTTACCTAACTCGATCTGTTCTTTTGCCGCCAATAGGGCGTTGCTAGAGGTGGCGCAAGCTGTGGAAATATCATAACAAGGACCTTTGAGTCCATACTCGATTGCTACCCTTGCTCCAGCCATGTTCACGATCGAGTGGGCGATAAAAAATGGGCTGATTTTGTTGTATCCCTCAATCGTAAGATACATGTTGTTCTCAATCGTCGACAACCCCCCCATCCCCGATCCGATCAATACACCCCCTCGTGTTCTATCGATATTTTCCTCAAAAGGGAATAAAGAGGCGTTTTCTAAAGCGATTTGAGATGCGATTAGAGCATACTTCATGAACGGGTCAAGTCGTCTGATCTCTTTTTTCTCTATTTGGGGCAGATACTCCTCAATCGGGACTTCCACAGGGGCCGCACCCAAAGCTCTTTTAAAGGGTCTATCAGCAGGAAAGATTTGCAGTTCCTTAATGGCGCTTACTCCCCCAAGAATCTGTTCAAAAACCTCTTCTGTATTGCAACCATACGGGGAGACTGTCCCCATTCCTGTAATAACAACCCGTCGTCTGCTCACTTGGCCTCGATTTTTAAATCCACAATTTTTCCCCCTTTCCAGAGAGATTCAAGGTCATAATACTCTCTTGTATCGGCTAAAAGAAGATGCACAATCAGCCCCACAAAGTCCAAAACAATCCATCTCCCCTCCTCGTAACCCTCGGCGTAGACCGGTTTTTCTTTGAAAAGGCGCATTTGCTCTTCCACTTCGCGTGCTATCGCTTTAACGTGTTTGTCGACGTTTCCGGTTGCGATAATCACATAGTCGGAAATTCCCGAAACGGACTTCACATCAAAACAGAGGATGTCGGTCCCTTTTTTATCATAAATTGCTTGAGCTACTAGTCGAAGTTTTTCTTGATCCATATGGGCATAGACTATACTCGCTTTCCCTTAAATCCGTCTATAGAGGTTTTTAAAAAAAAGGGAGAAAAGCGTTTTTTTAGAAATTTTTTTTAAAAGAATAGGGGATTAACACCCCCCTAAATCGATAAAACTAGATCTGAAGCTCTTTTATACACAATTCTATAAAGTCTTGTGTGCCCACCGTTTCTAAGTCAATAGGGGTGAACGCATCCATCCGTTTAAACCAGGTAAACTGCCTTTTAGCATAATTACGATTGGCCTGTTGCAGCTCTAGAAGCATTTTTTCGTAGGAGAGCTCCCCTTTCAGATATTGCAGCGGTTGCTGGTAAGCAATAGCTTTTTTTGCATTCGGATTGGATTCTATCCCTTTTTTGAGAAGGATCTCTACCTCCTCAATAAGCCCATTTTCACACATATGCTTAGCCCTCATATTGAGCCGCTCGTAGAGGATGGGGCGTGGGCGGTAGATAAAAAAGCATTTGGGGTTTAGCTGGCTGCAATGAAAGGGTTTTGTTTTTTCCTGAAAGTCAGAAACCCTTTTTTGTGTGGTTACAAGAATTTCGTTAGCCCTCAAAATCTTATGCCTGTCGTTGCTTGTGATTCTTTTGGCATAATCAGGATCTTTTTTTTGTAAAATCTGATAGAGCTCTCCCGTTTCTAGCACCTCCAAACGGGCACGCACTGACAGATTTGCAGGCGGGGTACTTGGCAACCCCTCCAATAGGGCCTGAAAGTAGAGCCCTGTTCCACCTGCAAAGATGGGGAAAACCCCCCTTTTTTTCATGTCCTTTAGGAGGATTTCCACATGAGCGATAAAATCCGCCACACTAAAGGGGCAAGTCACATCGTGCACGTCAATCAGGTGGTGAACCACACCCTCCATCTCGGTAGAATCGGGTTTTGCAGTTCCGATATCCATCCCTTTATAGACCTGAGCCGAGTCCACGGTAATGACTTCAGCTTGAAGACGTTTGGCCAAAGCAATAGCTAAAGATGTTTTACCGGAGGCTGTTGGTCCGGCAAGGAAAAGGGCGTTAAAAGGATATGTATTTCTTAAGTTCACTTTTCGAAGGGGAAATTTTTAAAACTTTATCGAGGCCCGCATAGTGCAAAATATACTTTAGGTCCTCCGAAGGGGATAATAGTACCAGTTTTGTTTTTTTTGTGTAAGAGATCAGGATTCTTAAGCCGGCACTACTGATATATTCCAGCTGAGAACAGTCCAATACAATGGCGCTGCGGTTTTCGCTTATGCATTTTTTGAGCTCTTCCTCAAGGTAAGCTGCATTCGCAAAATCCACTCTTCCAATGATTTCGAGAAAAGATACTCCATTTTCATCGAACCGATTGATGCTCATTGTTTTCTCCGTTCTAACCTCAAAATCTTAAAAAACCTATTATAAATCAAGGGCTAAACATCTCTATAAAAAGGATCATCATTAAAAAAAAACCTAGATCGTTAGTTTTCAGAGGGTTGAATGGGGGCTATTCATCTAAGAAATTGCTCTAGTCTCCCAAAAATGGGGTTCGTCCCAGTAAAAATTTTGCTCTCTATGGGTATCAACCGTTTGTAAAAACCCGATACCCAAAGTCCGCAAATCGAGCTTTACCACTTTATCGATTCCCACAATCGGCACCGTATGCAAGAAAGCCTGGAGCTCCTTTACCCCCTCTTTAAGATGGTCTGGGTTAAGCCTAACAAGGAGCATTTTCCCTGTATTAGAAAAATTTTTCTTTTGGCTGATCCCTAAATTCACGGTCCGATAGGGCAAAAGACACCCTTTTTTGGATAGGTCGATAAAATCTAACGTGTCTTGAAATGCACTTTTCAACTCAAGAATCTCTTTGAAAAGGGTCTGATCCAGCTTTGAGGCCAAGCGTAAATTTTTGATCGGGCCCAAAAAGAGTCTGGGAACTTTTTTTGGGGATTGAAATGGATGTAGAGCAACAAGAACACCCTCAGGGTCTAAACCCAAATTCTCATAGTCACCTAAAATGAAAGCGACCTCTCTAAGACCGTAATAGACATAAACGCTAGAGGGGGGGAAGTTTGATACGGTCAAGTGTCTAAAAATGGGGTGGAGATCTTTTTCTTGTATTTCGGCCCTAAAACCCTCTGTGCCCCCTTGACTTTTTAGGTAGCTTAAAAGCCATCTAGGCTCGGTAAGTGTGGGTTTATCGCTACAAAAAAGGATCGAGTCCACCTCTTTTTCTGCCGGCTGGAATTGAAAACCCAAAAAAAACCCGACTCCACAAATACAAAAAAGGGGGATCAAAACAAGCCCCAAGCGCTGAGTTAAAGACATTCCTCAAAAATCCTATCTATGTTTCCGGCACCGATAAAAAGAAGCACCCCCTTTTCCCCACTGTCTTTACTCATTTTTTCTAAAACGGTTTTTATCTCTCCCTTTTTTGTAACCGCAATTCCCAGTGCTTTTGCCAATTTTTCTGAGGAACCCTCATAATCATACTTTTCATCCGCGGCATATGTCTGTAGTATACACACCGCTTGAGGAATTTTCAGCACCTCAACAAAAGCTTGAAAAAGGTTTTTTGTGCGCGAATACTTGTGGGGTTCAAACACAACGAATAGAGGGATATTGTATTGTCTCTTCAGCGCCTCAAAGGTAGTTGCAAGCTCTTTTGGATGGTGACCATAATCTAAAAATGTTTTCCAACTAGTAAAATCTCGCCCCTTTTCACAACGCCTTTTGACCCCTTCATAAGATCGAAAAGACTCTTTGATAAAGTCTGGTTTTACCCCTAAAGCTTTTGCCATTCCAAAAACCCCAAGAGCATTTTTCACCTGATGTTCTCCCATCAAGGGTATGTAAACGTCTTTTACAAACAAATTTTCTGAAGGCTGTATTATATCAAAAATAGAGCCGTCTTCATGAATGCGCAAATTGATCGCCTGAATGTCCCCTTTCCCAATCCCATAAGAGGTACCACTTTGCACAAGACCCTCATCTTCACCTGCAGCATAAAAAATCCATTCGCTTTTTTTTACCGTCTTTAAAAAATCACTATACCCTTTTTTTAAAGAAAAAAAGCTTCCCCAGAAATCCAGGTGATCTGCGTCGACGTTGGTAATAATAGCCCCTTCTGGATGGATTCTCAGAAAAGAACCATCACTCTCATCCCCTTCCAAAACATATTTTGTCCGTCCAGATTTGCCGTTCAACCCCGACTGTTTCCAAACACCTCCAACTTTGAATCCAGTATCGGAGTCATAGGAATGCAAAACATGAGCTAAAAGGGCCGAAGTAGAGGTTTTACCATGCGCCCCCACTACGGCAAACACAGGGGTTTGCCCCGCAATTTTGGTAAATAAATCTAGGCGGTGGATTTTTCTTTTGGCATGGCGCAATTCTGGATGATCTTGAGGTATGCGCGAGTGTATTACCGCTATTGCCTCCTCATGGACTACAGTATTTTCATGCCCTTCAAAAATTTCAGCGCCCCTTTTTCGCAAGTACAGAGCCCTTTCATTCAGTACCAAATCAGAGCCCGAAACGGTATGGCCTTGATCTAAAAGGATACTGGCAAGTGCACTCATGCCAATTCCCCCTATGCCAATGAAATGATATCGCTCCATTTTTTCCCTTTTACGTCAAAGATTTGGTCTTTTTTAAGACCCATTAGCCCCAAAAGACTAGAAAGTATTTTTTCCTCTTCATTTTCGGAAACAAGAACCCCTTGCCCCCCTTTTTCTAAAAAGCTTAAACCATTTTGTTTCTGATGCTCGTAAGCCCCTTCGAAAGGGATGATTAAAGAGGGGACTGCGTAATGATAAAGCTCGAACAAAGTGCTTGCCCCTGCTCTGGTGAGGGCAATATCTGCAATCTGCATAGCCTCCTTTACATTGGAAATAAATGGCTCTACATAGGCTGTGATCTCTAAGGAGCTGTATACTTTTCTCCAGCGGTCGGGATCATTTTTTGGGCCGACTAAATGGATTAATTGGAATTCTTTAAGTTTATGACAATTTTTTTCTACCCACTCATTGATGAATTTGGAACCTGAGGAACCTCCAATAATCAACAAAACCGGCCTATTTTCGCTAAGACCAAACGAGGTATAGATCGCTTTTTTCTCTTTTTGTTCCATTTCAGGAGCGATCAACACGCCCCGGTTAGGAAACTCGAGCACAAGATTTTCGTCGTAACAAAGCACTTTGTGTGCAAAAAAAGAGAAAAATCTATTCGCCTTACCCATAGTAGCGTTGGGCTCAAATACCCAGATCGGTTTCCCTAAAAATAGAGCGATGCATGTAGCTGGAAAACTATGAAAACTACCAAAACTGATCACTATTTGGGGATTTTTCTTTTGAAAGGCGATAAAAGCTTGCCAACAGCTTTTTAAAAGATGATGGAACACCCGAGCCCCTTCTAAAGAGACAACCTCGCAGTTTATACCCTTTAAGAATGGGGAGTCTTTTAAACCTATTCCAATCAAAAAAGAGCGCCCTTTTGCCGAATTTGCCGCCTCTAACGCCGGGCGCAAGTGACCAAAGGTTCCCCCTACGCTAAGTGCAATCTGGTTACACGACATCTTACCTCATCTATTTCCATCAAAAGGCAAATCAGTATTGCATTTGCAATTAAAGAGGACCCCCCCTGACTCATGAACGGCAGGCTTGTTCCTTTGCTAGGCAAAAGCCCCGATACGATCCCCATATTTAAAAAGGCCTGAATGGCAAAAACATAACTCAAAGATGCAGCTAAAAGAAAACTCTGTTTATCGGTGGTTCTCATCGCTACAATGAATCCTAAAAAAATGATCCACATGTAGACCAATATAAGGGCAATAATTCCCCTTAAGCCAAACTCCTCTGCAAAAATCGCCAGAATGTAATCGCTTCTAGCCTCAGGGAGGTAATTATACTTTTGTAAACTCTGCCCTAGCCCTTTGCCGTGAAGTCCTCCGGACCCTGCAGCTATTTTGGCTTGGTAGGGTTGATGCCCTTTCCCTAAAAGATCGGTCTCGGGGTCTAAATAGATCTGTATTCTGTTCTGTACATGGGGCATTTTTGAAGCGAAAATTGCGGCAATACTAATAAAAACCATGATGGGAGCTAACCAAAAACGGAAAGGTACACGGCTGAGAAAAAGGAGTACTATGATGGTAGAGGTTAGAATCAGAGCTGTCCCATTATCGGGCTCTACCAAAATGAGAAAAATTGGAACCGCTAGCAGCCCTAAAATTTCTAGAAACTTTTTAAGCGATCCGAAATTTTCCCTTTTTTGTAGATACCAAATATAAAACAACGGCAATAAAATTTTCATCATCTCGGAGGGCTGAAAAGTGAGCCCCAAGAGCTTAATCCATCTTTTGGCACCATTGATTGTACACCCTATTTTAGGGACAAATACAAGAACTAAAAGAAGGCAAAAAACCCCAAATAATAAGGGGGCGTATTCAATCCATTTTTTATGGCCAGTCACAAACACAACTGTCCCCATGACAAGGCCTAAGACCCCGTAAGCCCCCTGTTTTAAAAGGGAATCTATCAACCCAAACTCATGCATCCGATCCAGTAGCTCGCCTGAAGTGGTATTATATACCATCACAAGTCCTAGAGAAAATACCGAGAGCGTCAAAATCAATAAAAGTCTGGATACTAGGCTCATTGTATTCTCAGCTGATCTCCCGGCTTGAGCCTTTTTGCTTTCTCCTCATCAAGATTATTGAGGCGCAAAAGCTCGTCGACTTTCATCTGATTTTTCATGGCAATCGTCCAGGGATTATCCCCATTTTTCACTGTATAGTATTTTTCCTGACCCTTTTTTGAGGATTTCGTTAACTTCAAAACCTGCCCAATTTGTAGTCTGGAATCGATCAGATGATTCGTGCGCATGATCTCTTCAACACTCAATCCATAGCTACGCGCAATCTTATCAAGTGTATCGCCTGCTCGGACGATTATATCTTGCGGTATCGTTTTCTCCCCCTCAGGCATCGCCTCCAACGGTTTTTGGGGCTCTTCTTTGAGCTTTGCGACTTTTTCTACTGCGGGCTTTTCTTCAAGAAGATGTGTTTGGGTCAGTTTTTTGAGTAATTGATCCACCTCGTCAATCCCCTCTTTTTTAGAAAGGTCGGCTTTTGTGGACTCCAAAGCAACGGAAGCCTCCTTGGGAGAAGGTTTCAGAGGTTCACTTTGACGCCCTGTAAAAAAAACAAAAAATAACAGGATGCAATTCATCAAAACTGTGATTAAGATAGCATCTTTTTTTCCCATTCTATCCTCTGTTTAAACGACTCCCCTCTATGAGCATAGGAGTTAAATTGATCATAACTTGCAAAACCGGGGGACAATAAAAGATTGCCCTCCCCTTTTAAACCCTCATCTACAGCCTTTTCCAAGGTCTCACAAAGGACAACTTCGATCTTAGGATCAAAAATCTCTTTTATGATGTGCATGGTTTCCCCGATCGCCAAAATCCTTTTTAGGGGTCTCTTAAGAAGATTTTCCCGAAAGGAGAGGAGATTTTCCCCTTTGGATCTCCCTCCGAGAATCAGCTGCACCGGCCCTTCAACAGCGTTCAAAGCGTAAAGGGTAGAACTAATTGTGGTAGACTTAGAATCATTGTAAATTTTTTTTCCAAAAAAGTCTCCAAGATATTCTAATCGATGTGGTAAATTTTGATAAGTAGTTAAAGCCTCGTAGATCTTTTCTTTATCGATCGAAAACTTTTTGGCCACCCAATCCCAAATCTCCTCCATAGAGGTATTAGGACCTAAACTGGTTCCCCCTTCCCTTACTAAATGGAAAATTTTCCTTTTTACCTGCTCATACCTCTCCATAGTATGGTAGCGATCTAAATGGTTTGGCTGGATATTAAGAATCACACCAAGATCTAATACTCTAGAGTGTGTAGTCTCAAGTTGTTGCGCACTCATCTCGATTACGACTATGTCATAACCGCTAAGATCTTCTGAGGTTAAGGGGATCTCAATATTTCCAAGCGCTTTGGCTTTGAATCCTAAAGAAAGGAAAACATGCTCCATTTTTTTTACGCATGTGGATTTCCCATTAGAACCTGTGATCCCTATAAGACAACCTGCTGACATTTTTTCTAAGGCAAGATCCACTTCAGATTGCACCTTGATCCCTTTTTCATAGGCCATCTGTATCAGGGGATGCTCCTGAGTAAAACCCGGTGAAACGACAACACGGTCTATTAAGGTGAAATCAACGGCAGTTTTTGATTGATCATCGTAAAGTACAGGAATAATATTCTCTTTTAAAAAAAGACGAAAAGCCGATTTTCCACTCTGCCCCTGCCCTAAAATGAGAGGTCTATACATACATCCTCGCAAGGTAATAGAGTAAAAATCCCCCAAAAGCAAAAAGAATTTGGACAAGAGCAAATCGGCTGACGATCACCTCCTCTTTTTGTCCATGAAACTGGTAATGGTGGTGTAAAGGAGCGCAACGAAAAATTCTCTTTTGAGTTTGCCTGTAATAGCTGACTTGAAGAATCACCGATAGAGTCTCTATAACAAACATGCCGCCCAAAAAAACGAGTACCAACTCCTGGTGAAGGTAGATAGAAAATCCCGCTATCAGGCCTCCTAAGGGTAAAGACCCTACGTCCCCCATGAATATCCGTGCCGGCTTTTTATTCACGAGATAAAAACCGAAAAGAGCGCCAGTAAAAGCCATAATCATACAAGTGGTAAAGACCTGCCCTTCAAAATAACTGATGAGTGCTAAAAAAAAGAGGCTTACAATACTCAATAAGCCGGCAAGTCCATCCATACCGTCGGTTAAATTAACAGCATTCGAAGTCCCAACTAGTATAAAGGCCAAAAAAAACAAAAAACAACATTTTGAACCTACACTTGCAAAGCTGATTTCCGATCCGAAAGGGATTTTTAATAGAAAGTCGTGCTCACCGGAAAATAAAAGGGTCAAAAAAATTGTAGCGGCAACAATTTGTCCAAGCGATTTTCCCTTGGCCGATATCCCCTTTTTTGAGGGGATAAGTTTATAGAGATCATCGATTAACCCAACCATAGCCATCCCGATCACGAGCGCCAAAAAAGCATAGTAGGCAGACGGGAGAGGCTGAACGAAAAAGGGGACGACGAAAAAGGGGATTATCAGGAAAGGAACACCTCCAAAAGAGGGTGTTTTTTCTTTTAAAAGCTTGGTATCGGGATCTATGATGTGATCAACATGTCCTTTAGAATCTAGACGGAAATTTTTTATCCATCGTATCCAGAAAGGGTAACAAAACTTGGAAAGCAAAAAACAAAACAGCGCCACTAACAAAGGGCTTATGTATTCAATGCCTGCTCTAACCATGGCTCTACCTCCCAAAGTCGATTAGCGTTAGACCCTTTCACCAAAACAAAGTCTTTTGGTTGTATTTGTTGTTTGATAATCGGCTTTAACTGTTCAACAGTTTCTACCCAAAAAACCTGTTTTGCCTGCTTTTTCCAAAAATCAAACACCAGTTGCATTTTTTTTCCTATGCAAAAAGCCACATCAAACGAGTTTTGTAAATCTATGGCTAGTTGCATATGATAATCTTCTGTTTTCTCTCCCAAACTCTCCATCTGCCCGATAATTGCGACTCTCCTCAAGTCCGTCTGCATTTTATGGTCAGAAAGAAAAAAAATCCTCATTGTAGTCGGGTTAGCATTATAGCAATCTAAAATTACCCCACCCTTTTGGTACATTTTTGTTTGATACCTCAAATCTGGGGTTTTCCATGTAAAGGGTTGGGGAACAAGCCCTAGAACCCCCCCCATTTTTTCGATTAGATCGAACACATCCCCAAATAGGGGCTCGCCGTTTTGGCCATAAATGATTTGCTTAAGCTCTCCCTCTTGATTATCGGTGTAAAATCTACTTGCCGAGTAGTGAACAAATTGCACCTTTGTTTTTGGGGTAACGACAATTTTACCCTTTTCTAGGGCAATATTTTCCAAAGTCTGGAGTGTGTCTAAGTGCGCTTCAGCTATTCGGGTTATCACTGCGACATCAGGCGGGGCAATCCTAGCAAGATTTTCCATATCCCCCGGCATTTCTATCCCCATCTCTAAAAATAGCAAAGGTTCGTTGCTGTAACAATTTAATATAGAAAGCGGTAAACCGATTTGGGAATTTTGGTTTAAAGGATTACGAAAGCACCCTTTTTGTTTGGAAAACGCCAGGTAAAGGGCCTCTTTAGTGGTAGTTTTTCCAAAAGAGCCGGTCACTCCCACGATGAATGGGTTAGCGGCATGAATCTTTTGTCGAGCCAGCTCTTGGAGAGTCTTAAATGGATCCTCTACTAGATGCAGCTCTAATCCAAAATCGTCTCCCTTGTATTCATCGGAGACGTAGGCCACTTTTGCCCCATTTGCCTTTGCCTCCATTAAAAAAAGGTGACCGTCTGTTTTTGCCCCTTTAAGTGCAAAAAAAACCCCATTTTCGTTTTTTTGACGGCTATCTACTGTAAACTTAAGCTGTTGCATCAGAATCCTAAAGGTAACTGTTTTTCACTCTATAAATCAAGAAAACGCACCTGCATTCTTTATAGTTCATTTCTTTATAAAAATTATTTTATAGATCTTTAAGAGAACCTTGATAGAAAAACGGTAAAAACAGTATGAGACAAAAAAAGACAATAAAAAGAGAATTATAATGGAAAATGGTAAAAAACGGCTAGTCCTTATCACTGGAGCCGGAGGGCGTATTGGTAGGGCTGTTATCAAGCGAATCGCTGATCAGTTCAAAGTGATTGGATTTGATCGCTCCAGTGCCATCTTTTTTTCTGAGGATCAAGAGATTATTCCCCTTGACGTTTCCAATAAAGAATCCATGATCTCCACTTTCAATAACATCAAGCAAAAACATGGCAACAAAATCCACTGCGTTATCCATTTGGCCGCTTACTATAGTTTTGAGGACAATTCCCAATTTAAAAAATACCAAAAAATCACCGTTGAGGGAACACGGCTTTTATTGCAGCTATTGCAGAGCTTTGAGGTGGATCAATTCATGTTTTCCAGTACCATGCTTGTTCACAAAGAGACCCCCGTCGGAAAAAAAATCACGGAAGAGGATCCGCTTTGCCCCTACTGGAACTACCCCAAATCGAAAATTATCACTGAATCGGTGATCCAAGAGGAGAAGGGCTCCATCAAACAGGTCACAATTATCCGCATGTCCGGGATCTATGATGATCAATTTCATTCGATTCCTCTATCAACTCAGTTGCAAAGAGTTATGGAAAAACAGCTTTTGGCTTTCTTCTACCCAGGTAAACGAACTCATGGAAACCCGTTCTTACACATGGATGATTTAGTAAATATGATTTTACTTACCATGGAAAAAGCCTCCTCCCTTCCAAATTTTGTCACTTTTTTAGCCTCCGAAGACAAATCTTTTTCCTTTATTGAGCTTCACCAAAGAATGAGCAAAGCTTTGTTTGGTTACAAATTCCCCCTTATATGGGTTCCCAAATTCGCTGCGAAGATCGGCTCCTTCTTTTTAAGAAACTCCTTCATAAAACCATTTATGATTGATATCGCGGATTTGCACTATGATTGTGATTGCAGCAAGGCGAAGAATTTATTGGGTTGGAAACCCCAACATTCTCTGGATAAAAAACTTGAGCAATTGATCGCCTGGGCAAAAAATAACCTTAGAGATTTCTATCGGGAAAATAATCTTATAGTTCCAAGTAGTCTTGAAAAACAATGGAGTCGTGAAGATGCTCAAAAAAAACCACCTCGCTAAAGAGACTCACCACAAAAGTTGGTATTTTCTGGTTACGCTGTTTCTAGGATTTTGGCTCCTTTTTACAGTGGATATGCTTGGCATCTCTCAGTCCGAGATCGTCTCTAGTGATCGTATCTGTGGCGCAATTGCCATCGTCGCCTCATTTTTTGCCCTAAGAGGGGGGGCTTTTTCTCCATGGGTGATTGGATTCACCGGCGTCTATCTCCAACTTGCCCCTATGCTTTTTTGGGCTAAAGATTCCTCAGCTTATTTGAATGATACAGTTTCCGGGATCCTTTTGATCCTTTTCAGTCTTATTTTCCCGGGAATAAAAGGTGTGATGGATGAGGATAAAGGGCAAATCCCCAAGGGCTGGTCCTATAATCCCTCTTCTTGGGTCCAACGGTTTCCCATCCTTGTTTTTGGAACCATAGGTTGGTTTGCTGCCCGTTTGATGTGCGCTTACCAACTTGGATATATTGATTATATCTGGGATCCGTTTTTTGTAGACGGGACGGAAAAAGTGATCAGTTCTGATATCTCCAAATCTTTCCCGCTCCCTGATGCGGGGTTAGGTGCACTAGCCTACTCTCTTGAGGTTCTTTTAGGGCTTAAAGGGCGTACCGCAAGGTGGAGAACTATGCCCTGGCTCGTTGTGGGATTCTCTTTTTTGGTCGTCCCTTTGGGTCTAGTCAGTATTGTTTTAGTCATCTTACAACCCCTTATTGTGGGTGCATGGTGTAGTCTTTGTCTTCTAGCCGCCTTCTGTATGTTATTGATGTGTATGCTCACTTTGGATGAGGTCGTGGCTGTTACACAACTTCTCATCACCGCCTACAAAGAGGGGCATTTAGTGCGCACTTTCTTTAAAGGGACGTATCCGGAAGGGGTGTCTGATGATTTGGCAGCGGAAAAATTCCCCCCATCTCTCAAGGAGTTTCTTGTTGAAATGGTGCGTGGAGTAACCTTTCAGCCCTACCTTATCGGATGCACGCTTTTGGGAATTTTTTTCATGCTTTCCCCATTTTTATTCCAATTTGAGGGATTGATAAGCGATTTTTCTCACACTCTTGGTGCCTTAATTGTTGTAGTCTCTATTTTGAGTATGGCGGAAGTAGCGCGCAAAATTCGAAAACTCAACTTTGTTTTGGCTTTGGTTTTGGCAATCTGCGTTTTCTTCTCTGGTTTGGATCTAATAACCATGGGTCTTTTGATTTTGGCATCCGTCGCTCTTGCTGTTTTGTCTATACCTGAGGGAAAACTTCAAGAAAGATACGGTTGAGCCGAGGTTTCAAAAAACCGCTACAGCCCCTTTTCTTTGGGATTTTTAAAGACAAAAAAGGGGCTATAGTTTAAAATCACAAACGATTTTATTCTAGAATCCTCTTTAAACTTAAAATCTTAATTTTAGGTCTTATAGGGAGGTGTAGCCAAGCGGTAAGGCAGAGGTCTGCAAAACCTCCACGCGCCGGTTCAAATCCGGCCACCTCCTTTACACTCCTCTTTTAAACATTTAAGTCTGGGTCTAACGTGCTTTACCTTGTAGCGACTCCTATTGGCAACCTCTTAGACATTACCCTGCGCGCAATTGAGGTTTTACAATCTGTGGATCTCATCCTTTGCGAGGACACAAGACATTCCACCCCGCTTTTAAGACACTATAAAATTCATGCACCCTTAATTTCCTACGAACAGTTCTCTGAAAAAAGCAAACTCCAAAAAATTTTAGAAGCGCTTGAATCGGGCAAAAAAATAGCACTAATCAGCGATGCCGGGACTCCTGCCGTCTGTGACCCGGGTGCTTTATTAGTCAAAAGCTGTATTGAAAGAAACCTTGCCGTCGAATCGCTTCCCGGTGCCGCTGCCCCTATAGTCGCCTATTCCCTTTTAGGAACCATGAAACCATTCCAATTCCTTGGTTTCTTTCCAAAAAAACTGGGGGAACAGCAGGCGGCTTTCAAACAAATGCAATCTTATGATGGTGTGACACTTTTTTTTGAGAGCCCCCATAGAATTTTGAAAACAATAGAAAATATCCCCTTCAAGTGTAAGATTACCCTTTTTCGTGAGCTGACAAAAAAATTTGAGGAGCGCCTGCAGGGCTCTAGAGAGGAGATTTTAGCTCTATTAAAAAATAAAGAGCATTTAGGAGAACTTGTGGTGGCTTTAGAACCAGATGCCCTATTGTCTCAAGATGAGGATGCTTTTATTTTTGCTCAACATCTTGTCACTAAATATGCTCTCCCCATAAGTGTTGCGGCAAAAATAGCCGCAGACCAGTACGAGGTGAAAAAACAACCGCTTTATGAAAAGCTGCATCAAATCTAGAAATTTAGCGCTTTTTTTAAACTCTGTTACCTAGATTCTTTTACCCTTTTTCTTCATTCCCATGGGCGAACCGTGAATCGGGCGCATTTGTTGAAATTTATCCAAGTCCTCATTAGCCCCATGAAATTTGTTGGCTCCCATGTTTTTGTGATGCTCATCCATGTGCCCCTCTTTCATCTGCCCCATGCGCTGAGGGTTTAGCTCTTTTTGCCCCTCTTTAATCCATTTGGAAATATTGGATTTATACTCTTTCATAACCTATTTACCTCTAACGTGTTGCAATAAAATTTCTAGCCTCTCTTAAAGAGGTCTCTAAAAATTTGATAAACTATTTCCCTAAAAAAGTAAAATAATTTATATATAAAATTATAGACAAGAGGGAGCCATGCCAAGAAGAACTCACCGACAAGAGCATACAAGAAAAAAAGCCATCCGTTCAGGGATGAAAGCTGAGACATATCTTCCTTTCACTGAGGAGGAAGAGATTGTGATTACTGGCGAGGTTCTCCCTTTTATCCTGACCCATTTTTTTCCCAAGGATAAACAAAAACAGATCCGCCGTTTCATTCATGAGCTTAAGGCAGACAAGAAAAAAAGGGCAAAAAAACATGCCAAAAGGGCCGATTCTTTAGAAGAAATCGGTTGTTATCGGGATGAACACCCTTTACATAATACTCATAGGAAAATTCTTAACAATCGTAAGGAGAGCGGGTTGGCCCGTTCCAAAAACATCAATAAATCTCTTAGTACCCATAAACAAGAATATAAGGGCAAAAAAAAGAGATAACTTCTCTTGATTTAGCCCCCGATATGGGGCAATATAGAGGCGTATGCTTCGCGTTGCCCATATTAGTGATCTACACTTTTTTTCCTACCCCAAGTCGCTGGTGGGCTATCTGGGAAAAAACGGGCTCGGGGTATTAAACCATCTATTTTTTAGAAAAAAAATTTTTCATTCTCGAATTTTTAAAAATCTTTTGACCGAGATTCTGGAACAAAATATCCAGGAGCTGTGGATTTCGGGCGATATCAGTGTTTCGGGAACTCTAGAAGAATTTGCTTATGCTAAAGGGGAATTATCCCCCTTTATTCACTCCCCTTTGAAGATTCGTTTGGTGCCGGGCAATCATGATGTAAGGAGTAATTTGCAACACTCTTTGGCACAACTTTTTTTAAACAAAGAGCGCTTTTCTCCTGTAGAGACAATATCCATTCATCCCCTAATTGATCTTATCTGTTTGGACTTGTCCCACAACAATAAAAAAAGGGACTCGGGCCTTTTTTGTAGCTCTTTAGAAGAAACTTTAGAATCTCACCTACTTGCATCCCAAAAACCGCAAATCGCTATTTTGTGCCACTATCCGCCTCCTATTGCGGAGGGAAAAAACAACCGCCTAGTGGGAGGCTCCAATCTACAAAAAATTGTTGAAGCCCATCCAAAAATTGTCCTTTTTGCCCACGGTCATACCCACCAGCAGTCGCTTCATCAACTGCACAATACGGTAGTTGCAAATCCGGGTGTCTCCCGAGGAAGCTTCGGTCGGTATAATTTTTATGAATTTGGCCCAAAATCTTTAAAAATAGAACTGCGTCGCGTCGAGAAAAAAAATTCTGACGAGGCCTGGAAAAATGATAGGGTTTATCTTAAAGAGATCCACACATGAAGCCTTGGTACATATCAGGAGTAGGATTCAAGTGCACAGGTTGCGGGTATTGTTGTGCAAAAGAGCCGGGGGCTGTTTTTGTCAGTGACGAAGAGGTTCTGGAAATGGCTTCAAAATTAAAGATCTCAAAAAAAACTTTTTTAGAAACCTATACCCGTAAGCTCCATGGTCGAACCGCCCTTTTGGAGCACCCAAATTTTGATTGCGTCTTTTTGAAAGAGAGCCGCTGCACCCTTTATGAGGCTCGCCCGAAACAGTGTAAAACCTACCCTTTTTGGCCCGAAATCTTTCGTTCAAAAAAAGCTTTCGAAAACGAAAAAATCCGTTGTGAGGGGCTAGATCACCCCGAAGCAGACCACTTTACATTTGAGCAAATCCGCTCAAATATCCATGGGGAATCCACCTCAAACTAAGATTTTTCTTTTTGTTTTAATCCTCTTTGTTGTTAAAACCCAAATATGCAAAGAATTCCATTGGTCCCGTTCGGAACGGCAGGTTTTCGTGGCCCTATGAAAGAGGGTCTAGATGGGTTGAATCTTGAAACGGTACTGAAGTTTGCTCAGGCTACAGCGCTTTGTTTACAAGACTCTACAAGTAAAAAATTTGTCATCTCTTATGACTGTCGCCACCATTCCAAAGAGTTTGCTCATGCTGTAGCGCAC
Source organism: bacterium (assembly GCA_010029555.1). Lineage (GTDB taxonomy): Bacteria > Chlamydiota > Chlamydiia > Chlamydiales > RGXB01 > RGXB01. Next base: position 12,364 of record RGXB01000001.1, on the reverse strand, counting down.
GTCTTTAGCGGAAACGGTTTTGAGGTGCACATCACCGATACTTTGATGCCTACCCCTTACCTCTCTTTTTTATGCCATCATTTAAACGCTTGTGGCGGAATTATGATCACCGCATCCCACAACCCTAGCGGTGACAACGGAGTTAAAATTTACGAAAGTTATGGTGGGCAATTTTTAGCTCATGAAAAAACATTACTCGAATGTTTAAAAAAATCTGACCCCGTAAAGCTCTCGTTTGAAAATATCCATTTTGTGGATAAAAAACATATCGATGAGTACTTTTCTATAGTGGTAAAAGTTTTAAATAAACCGTTTGATCCCTTGAGAAAAGAGCTCAAAATCGTCTACTCCCCGTTTAGTGGCTGTGGTTCTACCCTGATACCCGAATTTTTACGCAGAACCGGTTTCACCTCCTTCTCTTTGGTCGAAAAACAGTTGCCTATTGATCCCGATTTTGCAGGGTTTAAAAAACCCAATCCCGAAGATTCCAATAACCTCTACCTCGTACAACAGATGATGGGGGATCTCGATGCTGATCTGGGGATTGCCACAGACCCCGACGCCGATCGAATCGCATTTTTAGATAAAAAAACCCTTTTTACGGGCAATCGCATAGGTGCGATGGTGCTGGAGGCTCTTTTAAGGTCGGGAAAAAAAGGGGATGTTCACACCTCGTTTGTCTCTACAAACCTTGTCGACGCGATGGCAAAAAAATATGGGCGTAAAGTCTACCGCTATAAAACCGGATTTCGTTATATCTCCCAGGCTCTTCATGAAAATCCCGAGGGGTTTCTTATGGGATTTGAAGAGTCTATTGGTTACCTAATAGTAAAGGGGGGGTCATTGGATAAAGACTCTCCTCATATGGCACTTTTTGTAAGCGAAATGGCGCACGATCTCAAAAAACAGGGAAAAACCCTCACCGATTTTAGTGAAGAACTCGATTCCATTTATGGAATTTATAGGGAGGATCAGGTCAGCCATGAGCTCAAGGAGGGGCAACAAGGGGCCGATTTTGTCGAGAATAGGGTGCTTAAACCCACTATTGCGATGCTTGGGAGTAGAAAAGTCTTACACAAAGGGGTGCATCCTGAGATGGGGATTGTCGTGATCGAACTTGACTCCTTACAGATTTTAGTACGCCCCTCCGGCACCGAACCCAAAGTGAAATTTTACCTCAAATTAGGGCCGTTTAAAGGGACAATTACAGAGGCAAAAGCCTACCTTGCTGAAGTAGCATCTGCAATAAAAGAGCTTTTTTCGCACTAAAATGAGAGTCAATCCTCTCCCCTGTTCAATTTAGAAGAATATTTAATGCGGCTATGTCGGCTGACGTACAAGGTATGAATCACTACCTTTTTCACTGTCTCCAGCTCCTTGAATGAGATATCCGAATCGGAGAATTGATCCATTTTTATTTTCTGGCTGATAAGTCGAGAAACGAGGTCTTCCACATTTTTTTCATTGATCTCATCCAAAGACCTTGAGGCCGCCTCAACTGTATCACAAATCATCAAAACAGCCGCCTCTTTCGTTTGCGGTTTAGGCCCAGGATAGGTAAAGAGGTTTTTATCTACCAAATCCGCATTCCCTTCTCTAAGCTCCACCTCTTTTTGATAAAAATAAGACACCATGGTGGTACCATGGTGCTGCTGTATCATATCGATGATAATTTTCGGGAGCTTATGCTTTTTAGCCAGCTCTACTCCCTCGTGAACATGGGAAATAATCACCATGGCGGACTCGGTAGGAGCCAAAAGCCTATGGACATTAAAATCGGCAAATTGGTTTTCGGTGAAGTAGTTTGGATTGAAGAGTTTCCCGATGTCATGAAATAGGGCCGAAACCCTGCACAAAAGACCGTTAGCGCCAATAGCCAAACAGGCAGCTTCTGCCAAAATACCCACCATAATCGAGTGCTGATAGGTTCCGGGAGCCTCAAAACAAAGCCTGCGGATCAGCTCGTTATTCGGATCCATAAGCTCCATGAGTCTTAAGTCGGTCATCACATTGAAAGCGGTTTCAAAAACGGGTAATAAAAGGGCGATTAACATCGCCTCAACCATAACTAAAAGTAAAGTGACAAAAAGGTCATAAAAAGTCGACATCTGCAAGAAGCTTGAAGTGATGAGATTTGCCCCTAAAATGATGGGCACGCAAATACACCAGAGGAGTAAACAGACCTTGAATACCTCTTTACGTTTGCTGAGGGATTGACTAAAAAAAATTGCAGCCAATGAGGCTACATAGTTGATAAGGAGAAATCTCCCCTGATCCACCGCAAGTGTCAATCCGATCGTGATCGTAAGAAAAAACGACGAAAATAGGGCGACTTGCTTGTTCAATAAAATAGATATGAGTATTGCTGCAAAAGGGACCAAAACCGGAAAGCGGATATAATCGGTAAGATATTGAGCATTTTCGACTAAAAAGTACTCGATCACCTTTGCCCCGCCCAGGGTTAAAAAGATGATGGTTGCATATAGAGACAGACTCAAAGAGGAGTAGTAAATTTTTTTATGGTAGAGGCGGAAATATCTTGCAATCAGTATGGTCAACAAAAGGGCGATAATCCCGCTACCTAAAAGCGTGTTCCATGAAAAAAGATTACGACTCTCCTGAATCTGTTTTTTCATCTCAGCAAGCTGCCTGACATGCCTATCGCTTACAGTATCCCCTTCAGAAATGATCAAAGAACCCGCTTTGACAGAGGTGTTTTTCCCCTCTACCAGAGCCTCAATGTGGGTACGAAACTTTCGGAGTTCCTCGTAGTCCACTTCAATGTTCCAATTTTTGAAGAGGGCATACCTCTGCACAACCAAATCGATCGCTTCCTTAGATTGCCCCCCCCCTTTTTGGAGCTCTTCACCCAAAAAAATGGGCCAAAAATCGTTTGATAGGGTGGGATTTGAGGGATCGATCGGGACCTGGATCATCCCCTGGCACATGTACTTTGACTCGCAAGCTTTTCTTACGGTTCTCTCGTCGGTAATTTTTATTTTACCCAGCTCTTCAGCCACATTTTCTATAGTCTGGTAGATCTCTTCGAAAGTCGCCGCATTGTTCCCTCTCCAATTTTTATTTTTAATAAAATACTCTTCGACTTGGGATCGGGCCTCTTTGATCGATTTAGGATCAATTTGGTAAACAGAACTAATATCAGACAACGCCTCTTGGCGCAAAATGAGAGTCGCCTCCTCATCGGGAAAAGAGAAATCGACTTGGGCTACAATATAGCTCGAGGCCTTTGCCTCAATTTCTAAAGCCTCGACCCGCACTTCTCTAAAATGTATAAAAGCAAAGAGTATCAAAAAAAATACACTTGCAATTATGAGGCGCAACCCACGACGGTTTTCCTTCAAACCCTCGCTAATGGACCGCATCCATCGTCTCATTTGCATAATTTCATTGTACCAACCCCCCCTATTTAAAGAGAAGCTTGATACCTTTCGAAAAGCAATTCTTTTATTTTTTTGGGTATTTTATTATTTTTATTTACAATTTAGGGGGAAGTAAAATAGGTGTTTCTACTATTTTTCACTGACGCGCGTGCAAAAGAGTTCGGCAAAAGCTTAAAATCTAAGTTCTTTAGAAAGTAGAAATCGGTTAAAATCCAAGAACTATGCAAATGTACCAGCCCATCGCCCGTAAGTACAGGCCAAAACTTTTCCAAGAGGTTATTGGACAACAGATTGTCATCGATACTCTACAAAATGCGATCAAAAACGGGAGAGTTGCCGCAAACTATCTTTTTTCGGGAACAAGGGGGACGGGAAAAACCACGATAGCAAGGCTATTTGCCCGCGCAATCAACTGTGAGAATCCCTCTAAAGTGGCGGAACCCTGTAATCTTTGTCCTAGTTGCCTCCAAATGTTAGGGGGAGCTTCGATGGAGTTGATGGAGATCGATGGAGCCTCCAACCGTGGTATTGATGATATCCGATTGATCAGCGAGGGGGTTGCTTTCGCCCCTCCAAAAGGGCGATTTCGCGTCTACTTGATAGATGAAGTGCATATGTTAACAAAAGAGGCCTTCAACGCTCTGTTAAAAACATTAGAAGAGCCCCCGTCTTATGTAAAATTTTTCTTTGCGACTACCGAGCCACACAAAGTCCCCTTAACCATTCAAAGTCGCTGCCAAAAGTTTGATCTGCAAAGAATTCGACTTGATACTATTGTGACGAAACTCCAGTCAATTGTAAATGATGAGCACCTCAAAGCCGATTTTGCCTCTTTGTCATTGATTGCCGAAGTTGCTCAAGGGAGTATGCGCGATGCCGAATCGCTTTTGGATCAGCTTTTGTGTACAGCAAATGGTGACCTATCTATTGAAATCGTGCGTGAATCTCTAGGCAAAGTCTCTAAAGAGGGGCTTTTTTTAATCGACCGTGCTATCCAAAAGCGTTCCATAGAGGATCTCAAAAAAGCCTCAGACTCCCTTTTGCTATCGGGAAAAGAGACCTCTCTTTTGATAGAGGATCTCGCAGAGCATATGCGTAATCACCTTCTATGTTTACAAAAAACATTGGATCCAAGGGCCTACCATTTGAGCGACGAGGAATTTAGCACCTATCAGGAACTAAGCAAAAATTACTCCCTGACATCCCTATTGGAAATGCTTGAGCTCATCTACCCTTTTTTCCATCAACCCACCAGACCTTTTCTCTCTCATCAGCAGTTTGAAACCCTATTGATCCTTTTGATGAAAAAAAGCCACCGCCCTTCGATATCAGCAATTGTGGAGCGTCTGGAAGAACTGGAAAAAAAATTAGTCGAAAGAGCCCCTTTTTCCCCAACTGAGGAGTGCATCAAACTAGACACCCCTTTAGAAACCCCCTGTGGCTCCTCTTTACCTATTGTGTCAAACTCCCCCTTAGCTCCCCGGCCAGAAGAGGGGAATCTCCCCGCTTTTTCCCCTCTATTTTTGGAAAAACAGACCCCAACACCTTTAAACCCCGATTCCTCTGACGATCTGTCTGAAAAAAAACTTTTTGTTGAAGAACCTCTACAACAAAAAGACGAAAAGGACAATGAAGCCCCCCTTATTCAGGCAGCAACACCTATTGCCACCAATACCTCAGCCCCTGCTGCAACTTCTGTAAGCGTCTCTCCCTCTTTGAGCCTTTTACCGGCAAGTGTGCGCCACCAAAACCTCATCCAATTTGCCCTTGTGGAGTGGAACGCTGTACCTCAATAAAATCTGAAAATGGAAAATCACTAAGGAAACCTATGGGAAGCGGATTTTTGAAAAAAAAGAAAGATCAACGCAATATCTCCGAGCAGCTAGAGAGGCTGACTCAAGAACTGAAATCAAAAGAATATGTGGGTCATGCCCCCTCACAATTAGTCGAGATTACCCTAAGCGGAAATAAAGAGCTTAAACGGATCAAAATTAAAAAAGAGTGTGTTAATCCCGATGATGTCGAGGGTCTTGAGGACCTGATTCAAGCAGCTTATGAAGATGCAGAAAAGAAAATGGAGCACTTCCAGCTCTAAAAAAAACCTCTACTTAAGGGTTTTTGTCTCCTCCCGCGCCTAAAAAAAAGTGCGGGAAAAAAAAGGGTTCACTAATACTTCATACATAGAGTCGACGCCTCTTGCTTAGCTCTTAGCTTTTTTTGATGTATTTAATGTAATAGAGTTTTTACCTCAAAAGAAGAGGTGGCTGCACAAACTTTTTCAGCAAGCAAAAAGGACTTTTTTCGTTCTGAAGTAAGGATTTTCCGTTTAATCTGGGGGATCTCATGAAAGGAACAGGAGAAATCGGTCGCCCCTAAACCTATTAAAAGCTCAGTAAATACAGGATTAGAGACAATTTCTCCACAAACACTAACCGGTTTACCCCAATCGGAGGCTTTTTGAATGATTTGGCGAATGGTTCTAAATAGTTCGGGCTGAAACGAACAAAAATCGGGCGAATCTCGGTGAATTTCAATCAAGGCTTGGGTCAAATCATTCGTTCCAATCGCTAGAAAATCGGCCACCTCGAGAATCCCCTCGAGCGCATCCTCGGTTAAAGGGGTCTCGATCATCGCCCCCAAATGCACCTTGAGGGTCGATTCAAGATTATTTTGAATCCGAAAAATCTCTTTTTGTATCAGCTCGAGCTCTTCTTTTTTTACAACGTATGGGATAAGAACAAAAAGGGGAGAATTTTTTTGAGCTTTCATCAAAGAGCTCAGCTGCAGCTCCAAGATTTCGCTCCTCTCAATCAAATACTGAACAGAGCGCAGTTTTGCCCTCTTGGGATCCAGATCATGGAGAAAATTTTTATCCCCTCCAAGATCAAAAAGGCGAAAGACAACTTTTTGGGGCTTGACCTCCTCTAAAATCGACTGGTAAAGGAGCGTCTGGCGCTCCTCGCAGAAGGCTATTTCCCTATCATGCAAAAGGTAAAATTCTGTCCGGTATAGCCCTATGCCGTTTTTTAGCTCACTAGAATACTCCACACCATCAAATGTGGAATAAATCCGCACCAATTGGCCATCTATCGTACACACTTCACCCGAAGTTTCTTCTGCAGATGAAAGTGTATTTGGTGCTTTTTCCGTGGATTCCAGAAAATCTGAGGGTGGGTCTATGTAAAGAACCCCTTTTTGGGAATCCATAAGAACCATTTTCCCCTCGTAGGGTTCAAGCACCGAAAGATCCTCAAGCAACAAATGTCCAATAGCACGACTCTTCAGTACTACTGAGGTGTGGGAAGCGCTTGAACCGTTCAAACTAATGAACCCTTTTACCCCTTTCAAAGCTCCCTGTGCAGCCAAAGAGGGAGAAACCTCTTTCACACAGACAATAGCTCCTTGAAAAGTTTGCGGAATTTTCGGTTCCGCTCCGTGTAAATGGTAGGTTATACGGTATTGCAAATCTTTAAGATCCAGAATCCTTTCTCGAAAAAAGGGATCCAATGTTGCCTCAAGAGCCTCTACAACGCTTTCAATCGCGCTCTCCAACGCTTGTTGCGCAGGAATATTTTCGATGCGCATTTTACTTTCAATTTGCTGCGTAAATAGAGGATCGTCAAGGATCGAAAGATGAGCCTGAAAGATACTTACCGAATCGAAATTTTCCATCGCGTTTAAGCGCTTTAAAAGTGCCTGTATCTCTTTTTTTGTTATAGCAAGCGCTTGATGGTATTTATGGATATTCTCCTCTAGATCCTGACAACACTCTTTTTTTTCCTGAAAAGATTTTTCCCTATAAATAACGAGGGGGCCCGACGCTACCCCTTTCAAAATAGGTTTTCCTTCAAAATTCACTAAAGAGTGCGTTGTCATCATTTGGCCTCTAAAGTATATCTAAGGAGGTTTCTTTCGAACAAGCTTTCTTTGAAAGGGTATCTAAAAGCTTCACATTAAATTCTTTTGCTGAATTATACCCGGTCTCCTTAAGGCGATGATTCAAAACGATTGTCTCTAATAAAAGCACCACATCACGACCCGGCTTTACGGGCATAATATAAAAAGGGACCTTAATATTCAGTAATTCGCAAAACTTCTCTTCAAGACCAATTCTATCATAAAAATGGGTGTCGTCCCATTGTTCTAATTTGACAATAAGGTCTATTTTTTTAGACTCCGATATACAAACAGCCCCATAAAGATGGGCTACATTGATAATTCCTATTCCCCGTATTTCTAAAAGGTGGCGAGTGAGTTCAGGACCTGTCCCCTCAAGATACCCCCCTTTCTTTTTAGAGACTAGAACCACATCATCGGCAATCAACCGATGCCCCCTCTCAATCAATCCCAAAGCCGCTTCGCTCTTACCTACAGAGGAGTTCCCCTGGATCAAAAGCCCTATTCCAAAAACCTCCACAAGAGTTCCGTGACAGGACATGGTAGGGGCAAATTCCTCCACCAAAATCACCGTCAGTCGGGTGATGAGGTTCATCGTTGATAGGCTTGAGCGGAATAATGGAATCCGTTTTTCATTGCAAATTTCTATGAGCTCTTTGGGGGGTCGGTACCTACGAGCTACAAAAATTGCCGGGAGCTTTTTTCCAAAAAGCAGAGATAAACGCTCCTTTCTTTCGTCTTGGGAAATGTCTTTGAGATACTCGATCTCAATTTTTCCAAAAACCAGGATACGCCTTTCAGAGCGATGTTTCAAATAGCCGCATAAAGCTAAGCCGGGGCGCTCCACCTCTGGAACAATAACTTTCTTCTCTTTAAGTCCGTCTGCACCCGCTGTAAGCTCAAGATTGAGGGGCTCTTTATACTTTTGCAAAAGCTCGTGAACGGTCAACATAAAAAGGATCCCAACCTTAAAGTTCCATCTTGCCAAAGATGGTATTACACTTGCAACAAACCCGTGAAGCGTTGCATTTTTTTACCTAATTTTTTTTAGTATTACCAAGATTTTTTTTGACTTTTTAGTATTCTCTGCATAAAAAGCTTATTTTTTTTTCTATGTTTGTTTAAGAAGAAAAGTATGGAGAAGCATGTTGTAGTCATCGGAGGGGGATTTGCCGGGATTAATCTCATTCAAAAACTCAAAAAAGCTCCTTGCAGAATCACTCTTATCGATAGGATGAATTCCCACATCTTCCAACCCCTTCTCTATCAGGTGGCTACGGCAAGCCTGAGCGAATCCTCGATCTCGAAACCCTTGAGGGAGATCTTCAAAGACCAAAATAACGTCGAGGTGCGCATGGGTTTTGTGGTCCAAGTGGATCGGCAGCACAAAAAGATCCTCCTCCATGACGGTCATGAACTCTTTTATGATGAACTTGTTATTGCAACAGGTGCCAGACATTCCTATTTTGGTAACCCCCATTATGAGGCTTTGGCTCCGGGGCTCAAGACTCTCCAGGACGCCTACAAAATCAAACAAAAACTTCTTTTAGCTTTTGAACGTGCAGAAAAAGCTCAGAATTTTGAAGAGCTTATGGAGCACATGGTTTTTGTTGTGATTGGAGGCGGGCCCACAGGCGTAGAGCTTGCAGGTTCAATAGCGGAATTGAAAAATGACACTCTCAAAAAAAATTTCCGACATATCGATCCAAAAAAAGCCCGAGTTCTTTTGTTAGAGGGATTTCCAGAAGTACTCCCCGCCTATCCCGAACCCTTGCGTAAAAGGGCTCACCAAGATTTGGTTTCTTTGGGGGTGGAGGTATTGACCAACACCAAAGTTACAAATGTCCTACCTAATGGGGTGGAAACTGAAAAAGGATTTTATCCTGCCGAAGCGGTCATCTGGGCTGCCGGTAATGAGGCCTCCCCTTTGCTAAAATCTCTTCATACCGAGCTAGACCGACAGGGCAGAGCAATCGTTGGACCCTATTTGCACCTACCTGAAGACCCCCATGTGTTTGTGATTGGCGATGCATCCCACTTCAAAGGGAGTGAGGGATCTCCTCTTCCCGGGATAGCTCCGGTAGCTATCCAAATGGGCGCCTATGTGGGCAACTTTCTCAAGAAAAAAACCCAAGGGCAAAAAAATCCCAAACCATTCAGCTACTTTGATAAAGGGATGATGGCGACTATTGGCAGCTATAAAGCGGTTGCAGTCTCCGGAAAACTCCAATTACAAGGATTCATCGCCTGGCTAGCTTGGCTTCTGATTCACCTGGTCTATCTGGTCTCTTTTCGAAACCGTTTAGTGGTAGCACTTGATTGGATTGTCCATTATCTAACTGGACGAACAAGGACCAATCGAGTGATCCTCAAGCCTATTGAAGAGCTCGAAAAAGAGAATTAGACTTTTTTTGCTTAAACAAAAGAAATTTTTCCTTTAACCTTTAGGGCAGTGCCTTACAAAAGCCCTTTCGTTAGACTGTTTCCAAATGAAAACCCGGCTCTTGTCGTTGCCCTAGGCATTCTCTTTTGCCCCCTTTTAACCCACTTAGATTGCTTAAATAAAGCTCTGGTTGTTTTTTTAGTCATACCGATCGCTTGCATGCACCCGGTCCTATTCCTTCTGTCAGCTCTTATGGGGCTTTTTTACCCCTATTCCCCTTTAAAACCGTTCGATATATCCCCCTTTTTTGCCCCGCTGCAAAAGGGGCTTGAACAGAGAATAGACGCGCTTTACTCAAGTGATATCGCCCTTTTTTATAAAACGTTTCTGCTGGGCAAATCTCCCGGTGTATCTTTAGGCTTTTTGTTTCGATCTCTGGGGCTTAGTCATCTTTTAGCCATATCGGGTTTTCACTTTCAATCGATTCTTTCGACCTTTGATCTGTTATTATCCCGATTATCCAAAGGGCGCTTTACCTTGGTTTTTTTGATTTTAATAGCCAGCGGATATGTTTTAGTTGTCCAGCTATCCAGCTCTGTTTTGCGCAGCTTTCTCTCTATATTTTTGACCCTTCTCGCCCCTCTATGCAAAAGATTTCAGCATCCTAAAAACACCTTTTATTTGTCTTTTATACTCGTCTTTTTGCTCCTTTCCGAAAAGAGCTTTCAGATCGGCTCAGCTCTAAGTTTTTTAGCCACCTTTGGCATCCTCTTTTACAGCAAAAAAATAAATGCTTTCCTTGAGTCCCGTTTTGTGAAAAAATCTTTTTATTTGATCCCCCAGAGTAAAAATCTTTGTAAAAAATTTTTTTGCAATCTCCTGAGCCTAAATTTAGCCGTAACCTTTGTCACTTTGCCCTATATTTTACTCCATATCCATAGCTTTCCTCCCTTGGCCTTAATTACCAATCTGATCTTCCCCCCCCTGATGTTGCCAACTCTATTTTTATGTATTCTATCCATGTTTATCCCTTTTCTATCCCCTTTATGTAGCTGGTACACGGGTAAAGTTCTTGCCCTTATGAGTGCAATTCCCAGACCTTTAACCTTCAACCTCTATCCCCCAAAAGATGCAGAGCCCCTACTTCAAACAATTCTCATCCTTATCGTGGGTATCGCAATTCTTCGCTCTTGCCATAAAACAGCGGATACTGTTTAATATTTGATAAAGTTTCGTGGCGGACGTAGCTCAGTTGGTAGAGCTCCAGATTGTGGATCTGGCTGTCGCGGGTTCGAGTCCCGTCGTTCGCCCTTCTTGCTTTAAATAAGCTTAATCCATACCCTTTAGGTAAATGCCTAAAGTTTCGTTTAAAACAAATACACCTTCCGATGAAGAGTTCCAAAATAAACCCAGCGAAATATTCGGATTTATTCTTTGTGCTCTTGCCCTGCTTTTACTATTAGCTCTTATCTCTTTTCATCAACAAAAGCCCGAAGCTAATCTTCTCGGCTTAGTTGGGTATTTCGTGAGCTTTATTCTTAATTACCTGTTAGGAATTCAATCTTTTATGCTTGCATTTTTTCTGATTTTTTGGGGAGTGAAGCACCTGATTAAAGATCCTTTCGACAGGCCGGCGAATAAAATACTATTTTTTGCCCTTTTTCTATTGTCCTCTTGTATTTTACTCTCTTTGATTGCTGGGAGCTCTGTGTTTTCCAACTTGAAGAAGTTTGTTCTTTTTGATACTGCGATCGCGGACGGCCCCTACCCTACAAAGATCACTAAAGTATTTTTAGGGGGAGTCCTTGCCGACTACATTTATCAGGGTATACCCTATTTTAACCTAAAAATTCTTCTCACTCCTACCGGTACTTTTTTCAGCTTTCTTTTAGTTTTACTCATCTCTTTACTCTCCATTTTTGAGATCAGCCCTTTAGCTCTAGTAGATCACCTTAAAGATCGTTTTCTAAAAATGAAGAAAGAGGCTCCGACAGACGAAACAGCGACATTTAGCTTAACCTCTTTAGACGCTCCTAAGCGGGTTTGGCCAAGAAAACTCAAGACGCCTGAGGAGGATGCTATCGTTGAGGTGGATGTAGAGGAGCCTGTTTTTTCCGAAAAAAAAAGACTTTTACCCAAAATCAAAGCGAGTGAGCTTCTCCCAGCGGTAAAATTGGAGAGCAAAAAAAAGATCACCTCAAACGGTTACGAGCTCCCCCCTATTTCTCTCCTTACAGATGCTAAAAAGGTGGATCAACCTCTTTTGAAAAAAGATCTAGAGAGACAAGCGCGCATCCTTGAAGAGACCCTTTTGAGCTTCGGAATCGAGGGGAAAGTGGGAGAAATCAATTGTGGACCCACGATTACCTCATTTGAGGTACACCCTGCAATTGGTGTCAAAGTCCAAAAGATCAAGGCGCTTGAAGATGACATAGCACTCAATCTTCAAGCAAAATCGATCAGGATTATAGCACCGATTCCGGGAAAGGCGGCGGTAGGGGTTGAGATCCCCTCACTAACAGCACAGGAGGTGGGCTTTAAGCAGATGCTTATCTCCTATCGCAATAATCCGAAAAAGTTTCACATCCCGGTTCTTCTAGGGAAAACTGTAAGCGGGGAGGAGGTGATCTGCGATTTATCGAAGATGCCTCACTGTTTGATTGCCGGCGCCACAGGATCGGGT